>JAHFRX010000013.1 GCA_023266075.1 Legionellaceae bacterium
TATAACACCTCTTTTCAAAAAAGAATGAAGGGGAATAAACGTTTCATGCCCCACTGTTTTTTGTTTTTCTTCCATGCGCCAACCATGCCCATAAATAACCTCAAACGTCATTGGATACGGGCCTATTTCAGATAGCATCAGTGCTAACTTTTCGGAAGAAATACCGTGTATATGCAATGATTCTTGCAATGTATCCAGTTCACGATACCGTACTGTGAGCATTTCCATATCTAATACAGGATCATTAAATCCCGTCTGTATCATTGCATCACCCACATGATGCATATCTACAAATGGCACATTAAACGTGACGTCTGATGATGTATCTAACTCTTTAAATGTATCAGGACCTAACATCGAAAACATCACACAGCCATGGGGTCGCATCACACGATACAGCTCTTGCAACACTTTCTCCATAGAAATGGACCACTGCAATACTTGATTGATAAAAACAAAATCAAATTGCCCGCTTTTAAACGGCAACTGATGCATATCAGCGCACACAATGGGCCAGCGCTTTCGCCAAGTGTATTGTTTTTGACACGCTTTAACCATGAGCCACGAGAGATCTACGCTGACGACTTCAGCTTTGGGGTAGCGCTGCTTTAATAATTTAGAAAAAATCCCTGCACCACAACCTAAATCCAAGATATAATTGGGCTCAATCTTAAAATAATCAAGTCGCTCAATAAGACGCTGACCAATTTCATATGAAACACCAACATTACGCGAAAAAGTTGTAACGTATTGATTAAACAGTGAGGATATTTCACGGATGAATAACTTATTGTCTTTCTTCATTCAGAGCACATATCGGAAAATAGTCGAAAAGAGTATACCACAGGCTTTAAGACCCCGCATGTATTGCTTGATATGCAACACAAAAACCAAAGAAATCGTTTGTCATGATTGTCTTCAACATTTGACAAAACTGGACAATACATGTCTCACATGCGCCCTTCCTTTACTCAATAGCACCGATAAACGGTGTGGTCAGTGTATTCAAAACCCACCAGCACTCGATGCCATTATGACGAAGTACGCTTATACTGCACCTTTGCGTTTTTTAATTCATCATTTTAAATATCATGAAGGTTATTTTCTGACAGAAACACTCACCGATCTTCTTCTTGAAGCTTTACCTCAACACTACGCTACAGACTGCATTATCCCAGTGCCCATGCACACCCAGCGCTTAAAATCACGTGGCTTTCATCACACGTTATGGCTAGCTCAAGCGGTATCACGTCATGTCCATTTTCCAATAGATACACATCTTTGTCAGAAAGTCACACATACCTCAAGTTCGGCTCAGCTCAATGCAAAACAACGCCAAACCAACACTCAAAAAGCATATTGGGTAGCGCCAACATCTTACCAACATGTGACGTTACTCGATGATCTCACCACAACAAGAGAAACAGCAAATACACTGGCCAGATTACTCAAAAAAAATGGCGTTCAAAAAGTGGTGTTATGGTGTTGCGCGCGAACGCTTTAGATGCTTAATGGATGCTACTACGTTTTCCAAGCAATATAACTGCAGCCTGCTCACTTGTCGCTTCAGACGGTGAAAAATCCATAGCAACAGCAAACCCTAAATCAGGATAGGCCTTACTCCAAGAAACCTCACTACGCTGCAACATCGGTTTAATTTGCTCAAGCATCGCTTGCATCGCTACTTCATCAATCGACATAAAATCATATTTTCGATGATGTAACATTTCACACAGTGTGGTGTATAGGGCATATTTCAAAACATAATAAGCATGCTCTTTTGATTCATCTTGAACATCCCAAGACGCTTTTGTACTTTCTTCAAAAAGAGATGTCCACATGTAATCGTAAGGCGAAAACGCTTCTTGTAAAAAGCTTAATTTGTCACTGATTTTGCTTTCACAACGGAAAAATAAGTGGCGCTTTCGCGTGCTACACTGATCTGAAATCTTAAAACAGCCTTGAAACACCGTTGGTGTATTCCATGCCGCAACTAAGATCAACGTTTCAATATTAATATCTGTGAATTTTGTCATAGTTAAAGTATAGATTATGCTGAATCAAAAAGCGTTGGCACAATCCAGGTGTATGCGTCAATAAATGATGAAAATAACTGATAGTGAGCTTTGTTTGACACGCCTCACACAAGCATGTGGCCGATAAAGGTTGAAATACCCGTGCCAGTTCTGGCATGTTGATATCTAATAATGTCCCATCCTCGGCATATACAAGACCTTGCATCGCTTCAAGCATCGGTTTTTCCGTCTCTCGCCATATCATCGCTTCATGCGTCAATAGAATTGTGTCTTCATCAGTCCGGAACCATCCACCAATCGCTCGATTAGACATCGCCGCTCTCTCATGCTCCGGCACAAATAGATGTATCATTGTCGCTGATAAAGCGGCACACCACTGTGCTGTGGGTAGGAGTATCCGTGTAGGATTCAAATGCTGAATGACGTCAAGCAATTCAGCTTCAGTATAGGAAAAAATACGACCATCAAACGGTGATCGTACTGGGTAAACCTTTGACGCATTCATCTTTAAATTGGCAGCGTTTAACACGATCTCATGCTGCCACCCAACATATGCACCCAATGTCGGCAATTGCTTTAAAAAAGTCAACCCGGGTTTCACTAAAAGTGCATCAAGATACAATGACACCGCTTGAACCCCAATTTTTTCACAATCATTGGCAAGGAGTGCTGAACCTGAAAGTCCAGTCATAATGGGTAAAAAAATTGTCATAATAGGAGACTCGAATCACCGTAACTATAAAAACGATAACCCGCTGCAATCGCTGTTTGATACAGTTCTAGCGCCTCTGCATGGCCAATAAATGCAGCAACCAACATCAGAAGCGTTGATTCGGGTAAATGAAAATTTGTGACTAACCCATCGCACACGCGAAAAGTAAATCCGGGATAAATAAAAATATGGGTATCTCCCTTCATTGGCGCTAAAACACCTGAACGCGCAGCACTCTCAAGACTACGAAGTGCTGTTGTTCCCACGGCTATCACACGATGCCCACGCGCTTTTGTATCTAAAATTTGTTGACACAAAGACGCACTCACATGGAACCATTCTTGATGCATATGATGATCAACAATCGACTCGACACGTACGGGTCTAAACGTGCCGGCACCAATATGCAACGTTACAAAACCTAACGCGACACCTTTATCTCGTAGCTGCGTTAAGACTGTTTCGTCAAAATGCAATCCGGCTGTAGGGGCTGCCACCGAACCTTTATGTTTTGCATACACGGTTTGATAACGAGATGCATCTTCCATTTCTGCATGACGTGTAATATAAAGCGGTAATGGGACATGTCCAATCGCATCCAACAGCGCGAGAATCTCGCCGTTCACCACGCGGCAATGATATAAATCATCACGCTTCTCGATAACTTCAATCTCCCATTGCTCCGCCAAAAAAAGACGAGAACCCGCTTTGGGTGCTTTACTTGCTTTAATATGCGCTAAAAATTCCTCGTTATCCAACAAACGCTCAACAAGTAGCTCGACCTTGCCACGTGTTGCTTTTTGTCCGTATAAACGCGCCGGAATCACAAAACTGTCGTTCATCACCAATAAATCACCTGGATTCAGCAGTTGAACAATGTCATGAAACGCATAATGTGATATTTGTTTTGTGGCACGATGATAATGTAACAATCGAGAATCAGCACGATTCTCTAAAGGATGCTGTGCCACCAATTCGTCTGGTAATTCAAAATAAAAATCACGTGTCTTCATAATAACTGCAAAAACTCTTCTTCTGTAAGTAGCGCGATACCTAGCTCAGTTGCTTTATCTAACTTTGATCCTGCATCTTTTCCCACAATAACGTAGTCAGTTTTTGGAGAAACTTGCCCTGTCACGCGTGCACCCAATGCTTGTAATCTAGCTTTGGCATCATCACGACCCATACGGCTTAATGTTCCTGTCAAAACAACGTTTTTTTCATAAAAAGGATGCTGTGTATCAGCAACGACTCTTTCCGAAACCGCCCAATGTACACCAAAAGAGATCAGCTTGTCTATAACTTCAACATTGTGCGATTGTTTAAAAAAATTCACTACCGCATAAGCCACAACAGGCCCTACATCTTTTAACTGCATTAACTCATCCACGCTCGCGGCCTTCAACGCACCAAGCTCACCGAACGCTTTTGCCAATGTTCTTGCTGTTTCTTCGCCAATATCTGGAATACCTAACGCATAAATAAATCGCTGCAACGTCGTCTTTTTACTGTGCTCGAGTGCCAAGATAAGATTACGTGCAGATTTTTCTCCTAAGCGCGGGAGTGTCGCGAGTATCTTTTCATCCAACATATAAAGCGAAGCAACATCTTTTAAAAGATGTGTTTCCACTAAAAGATCGATAAGCTCCTTACCAAGACCATCAATTGCCATGGCGCGTCGCGAGGCAAAATGCCACACAGCGCGTTTTAACTGTGCTTTGCAATAAAGCCCCCCCGTACAGCGCGCAATTGCTTCACCGGGTAATTTTTCAATTTCAGCACCACACTCAGGACAATTGAGCAGCATGACAATCGATGATGTCTTCTCGGGTCTTTTCTCCAACACAACCGAGACAACTTCTGGAATCACATCTCCAGCACGCCTGACCACGACCGTATCCCCAACGCGGATATCTTTACGTACGATTTCATCCATATTGTGCAACGTTGCATTACTCACCATCACACCACTGACAAACACCGGCGCTAAACGCGCCACAGGCGTCATCGCACCGGTACGGCCGACTTGAAAATCGACCGCAAGTAGCGTAGTCAAGGCTTCAAGCGCCGGAAATTTATGTGCACAAGCAAAACGTGGGGCACGTGCGATAAATCCCAACTGCTGCTGTAAAGGCGTGCTATCAACTTTATAAACAACACCATCAATCTCATACGGTAATTGATATCGACGTGCCAATAATTGCTCATAGTACTGAAGACAACCCGTAATCCCTATCACCGATTGAATTTCTTCAGAGATATGACACCCCCACGTCTGTAATAAATCGAGAATCTCAACGTGACTATCCGGCAATACATGGTCGACACAAGCGCCAATACCATAACAAGAAAATTGTAAAGGACGACTGGCGGTAATCGCAGGATTCAATTGTCTTAAACTACCCGCTGCGGCATTACGTGGATTTGCAAATGTTTTATGACCTAGGCGTCTTGCTTCATTATTTAACGCTTCAAACCCTATTGTGGGCATATACACTTCACCACGGATCTCAATCAGATGAGGGGGCTTTAGCGCGAGCAATTTTAACGGCACCGTCGGGATCGTTTTGATATTATTCGTAATCGTTTCACCCACCATACCGTCACCACGTGTGGCCGCAGACATCAAACATCCATCCAGATACGTTAAATTCACCGCCAATCCATCAAACTTGGGCTCACACGAAAACCGAAGTGTGTTCACCTCTCGACCCAATTTATCGCTCAAGCGTTTCATGAACGCTTCTAATTCTTCGACAGAAAAAACATTCGACAAAGACAACATCGCCTCACCATGCTGAATCGGTAACAATGCAGTTGCAGGCAAATGAATTAAGCGCTGAGTGGGTGAGTCTTGTGTTATCCACGCGGGATGACTCGCTTCAATCGATTGTAATTGTTTAAAAATTTTATCGTATTCTGCATCCGGTACAAGCGGGTTATCCATCACATAATAATGATAGTCATAACGGCGAATTTGTTCGCGCAACACTTCAAGCGCTTGTATAGAAATATTTTCAGTCATCTGTATTAATCGCACTAATCAGGTATACTAAGCGTCATTTAATCAATCGAGTTACACGGCATGTTTGAGACCAATCTTCTTTTCTTACTGCTTTGTATCACCGGTGTATGCAGCGTCATTTCTATTATACTCAACATCAGCGCTTTTAAACACCTTTCTCAAAAAACATTTCTATGGCTGACAGAACAAGAAAAACACCGCCATGCACTCAGCTTACAATTACAACAAACGCAGCTTGAAATTCAACAAAAAATTGATGCACAAACACTTCATCAACAAGAGCGCTTAACGCAAAGCATACAGCAACACATGACCGACGTGCGAGAACAAATTAATCACAGTTTTTTACAACATGCAAATGGACTCACAACGCATTTAAAATCCTTAACAGAAGAGATTCGTAATCAGCTTGCGCAAATGACGCATCAAGTCAATCATCGACTCGCAGAAGGCTTCGAAAAAACGTCCTCAACATTTATCGATATTGTAAAAAGACTTGCCATCATTGATGAGGCGCAGAAAAAAATTACAGAGCTCTCCTCTCATGTCGTTGGCTTACAAGATATTTTGATTGATAAAAGGGCTCGCGGCGCATTTGGTGAAGTGCAACTTGAATCACTGATCAACAATATGATCCCAAGCTCGCACTATCAAATGCAATACACGTTAAGCAACCAAAAACGTGCCGATTGCATTTTATTTTTACCTGATCCGTCGGGTAATATTGTGATTGATGCTAAATTTCCTTTGGAAAATTATCAACACCTGATGAATACTGAGCCTACGTCTTCTGAACGAAAAGCACTGCAACAACAGTTTCGTCAAGATTTACAAAAACATATCAAAGATATTGCTGAAAAGTACATTATCCCCCATGAAACAACCGATTCAGCCGTCATGTTTATCCCTGCAGAAGCCATTTTCGCAGAAATTCATAGCAACTACCCCGAAATCGTTTCACTGTCACAACGACTCAGGGTCTGGTTAGTTTCACCCAGCACACTCATGGCCGTCTTAACAACGGCACGCGCTGTTCTAAAGGACGATGCAACTAAAAAACAAGTACATATTATTCAAAGACATTTACAAGCACTCGCCGATGATTTCCAACGCTTTGAAAAGCGTATGGATAATCTGTCTAAACATATTGAGCAAGCTCACCAGGATGTCAGTGAGGTCAACATTTCAGCCAAAAAAATCACACAACGCTTTCAAAAAATTGAGTCGGTTGAGATGGATACATCTGCAGAGCAGAGCCAAATTGGCTGTGATTAACATCTCAAAAACATCACATTAACTTCGAGATCCCTAAGAACTTTTCGGAATAAATACCGGAGCGTTGGGGTTCAGCGTTCTTCTTCCAGCGCTTGGAAATACACTGTTTTGCGTTAATGCACTTGATTGATGCCGTACAGATTGAGTCGGTGGATGAATCATGATATCGAATATACCCGGATTATTCGACCTCTCTGTGCCCAAAACAGCTTGTGCTGGCATTTCTTGTATCACACGCATAGCTGCTTCTTTTAAAGGGTGGACACCAGCGACGAGACTTGCCTGACGATGCAAGCCTTGACCATAAATGATTTCAAGATTCACTGGTGCTGAGCTGGTATTTTCAAGTTCAGTTTTCAGACGTCTTTTAAGTCCAAAATAAACTTCACCAAACGATAAGCCATGTAAGTCAATGAGCCTCTCCTGTTTCATATCTATACGATGAAACTTTTGTGTTGCCTCATCTAAAAGTGTAAAAGCCAAATCCTCATCCGGTGTGGCACTTTTGGCAATGACCGTGATGGTGCTTGCATAGATAATTGCATCAGCAAAACCCAAACGCTTTGCCTCGTTAAAGAGATCTACGGCAAGGATTGCATTAGGTGTCGCACTTTTGGCAATGGCATCAATGGTGCTGTTATAGGTAATTTCATCAGCAAAGCCGAGATCCTTTGCCTCATTAAAGAGATCTACGGCAAGGACTGCAAGGGCTTCATTGGGTGCTGCACTTTTGGCAATGGCCATGATAGTGCTGTTATAAGTAATTGCATTAGCAAGGCCCAGGCGCTTTGCCTCATTAAAGAGATCTACGGCAAGGGCTGCATGAGGTGCTGCACTTTTGGCAATGGCCGTGATGGTGCTTGCATAGGTAATTGCATCAGCAAATCCCAGACGCTTTGCTTCATTAAAGAGATCTACGGCAAGGGTTGCATTCGGTGTAGCACTTTTGGCAATGGCATTGATGGTGCTTGTATAGGTAATTGCATCAGCAATATTTTTTGCAACCGCAATGCCATGAAGCGCTAATGCGACATTAATTTGTTCGAATTGCTGCATTTTCTTGATGAGCTGATTAATAATGACAATGTTTGGAAAAATGCCATTCTCGAGCATCTCCGATAATAGCCTTGATATTTCCCGCAACGATTCCAGTGTTTGTAATCGTTGCGAGTAGTTTTTTTGTTTGCTTTTATGAACTGCACACGCAACGTCCCATGTTTTCATGCGGTTTATGACTAAACTTAAATCTTGAACATCGCCGTGAGACACCGCTTGTCTATATGTCTTTTTCATAAAATCTCATAAAAATTAAAACCGTTTAGGAGCTTTATTATATATCAATTGAACTTTATGTTCAAATAAATAACTTTTAAATATCATATCTGAAATTTGATGCACAGCAGCTAGCGTACTATAATAAAAGCAATGATCTCCAATCGAAACAGAGAAATACATATGCGCACTATAAAAACATTATTTCCCTTCGCAATTTTCTTATTTGCTGCTTACACCACCACCATCAACGCTTCTTGTACGGGTGAAACCTGCTGCGCCTCAGATGGCGGAATCTCTTACTGCGACTCATCTTCGGGTCGTTATGTCTGCAAAAATGGGGATTACTCAACCTGCTATTGCACACGACATGCCGTCATGGAAATGAACAGCTTCAGAGGTTGTTGCATGTGGCATGGTGGTGTTTTTAGAGTAAATGGCTATGGTGCCGTCATATGCAATGATAGCACCATATCGGAGCTTTGCAGTGCACATAATGCACCAGAAAAAATAGCCAGTTGGTAACAACCTATTCAGAATGTCAATCTAAACTAAAATGGAGCTTACTCCTTTTAAGTTACACTAATATGGACTATACTCCTGATTAGTTAATATAAAATACAACAATATGACGCTAAATCGCATACTAAACATGGCCTTGCCTCCTCACCAATCTGCATTTTTATGGGGTGCCCGTAACACGGGTAAGTCCACATATTTAGCCCAACACTTTCCACATGCCATCTCATATGATTTACTAAAAACGGATGAATTGGCGCGATTATTAGCAGCGCCTCACCTGCTGCGTGAAGAGTTACTGTCGCTAACCACTCAAGAATTAGCAAATCCTGTGATTATTGATGAAGTACAAAAAGCACCTGCATTATTAAATGAAGTCCATTGGCTGATTGAAAATAAAAAAGTGAGCTTTATTTTATGTGGTTCGAGTGCACGTAAATTAAAACGTAGTGCTGCTAATTTACTGGGTGGACGAGCCTGGCGATTTCAGTTTTATCCGTTGGTTTTTCCAGAAATTCCAGAATTTGATTTATTACATGCATTTAAAACTGGCTTATTACCTGCAAATTATCTCTCACATCAACCAGAGCGCATGCTACGCGCTTATGTTGGCGATTACCTAACAGAGGAAATCCAAGCGGAAGGACTGGTTAGAAATTTATCTGGTTTTGCGCGCTTTATGGATCTCATTGGTTTTACCAATGGCCAAATGCTCAATTTTGCCAATATTGCACGAGATGTAGGTGTGGATGCAAAAACGATTAAAGAATATTACCAAATACTCGTTGATACTTTGATTGGCTATTATGTAGCGCCGTTTCACAAAAAGATTAAACGTGATTTAATTCAATCCACGCCAAAATTTTACTTATTTGATGTGGGTATTGCCAATTATCTGCGGCGAAGGCAAATCAGTATTCTAAAAGGAAGTGATGCAGGAGAAGCATTCGAGCACTACATTTTAACTGAATTAGTCGCTTATTTAGGATTAAATGAATTAGATATACCTATCAACTATTGGCGTAGTAAGTCCGGTTTGGAAGTTGATTTTGTACTTGATTATGGCAACATAGCGATTGAAACAAAAATATCATCTACCGTTGATTTAAGTGACCTTGCAGGGCTCATTGCATTTTGCGAAGATTATCAGCCACGTCATGCACTTGTCATCTGCCAAGCACCGCGAAAACGTTTACTGGCTACGATGGGTAAAACCAATATAGAAGTACTTCCCTGGCGAGATTTTATGGAAAATCTCTGGCATAAAAAGTATCTCTAAAATAAATCATCATGCGACAAGCCTTCTTCCTCAAGTAGAACACGTAGCGTTTTTAGCGCTTCTACTTGAATCTGCCTCACACGTTCACGCGTCAGGTCGATTTCTCTCCCCACTTCTTCCAATGTGCCTTTCTCAAAGCCACGTAAGCCAAAACGCCTCGCAATCACCTCACGCTGATTGTCCGTTAGCCTATCAAGCATTCTGTCCATCTGATTCAACAAACTTTCATCCGTTAATAATTGCGCTGGATTAATGCTGTTTTCATCGGCAATCGTATCAATCAGTGATTTATTTTCATCATTACCAATTGGGCTATCAATCGATGCCACTCTATCATTAAAACCCATGATTTTTTGCACATCCTCAACAGGTCTATGCAACATTGCTGCAATGTCTTCCGGGGATGGCTCATGATCAAGCTGTTGCATCAATTGCCGTGCTGCGCGCAAATAGACATTTAATTCCTTTAGGACATGAATCGGCAAGCGAATCGTGCGCGTTTGATTCATAATCGCTCTTTCAATCGTTTGCCTGATCCACCACGTCGCATACGTCGAAAAGCGAAAACCACGTGTCGGATCAAATTTCTCAACAGAACGCATTAAACCTAAATTACCCTCCTCAATCAAATCGAGTAAAGGTAAACCACGGTTGAGATAACGTCTTGAGATTTTGACCACCAAACGCAAATTAGACTCAATCATAATACGTCGTGCATCAGCATCTCCTTTCAGTGCACGTTTGGCATATTTCACTTCTTCTTTTGCACTTAAAAGTGCTGAATAACCAATTTCACTCAGATAAATTTGTGTGGCATCCATGGTTTTAACGAAATGATCATCGTGCAACTCATGGTGCGCTTCACGCTCTACGGGTTCTACTACACTGGACTCTTCGGTTTCTTCTTCAGGCGCGTCCTCATCCTGCGACGCTTCTTCAACCAAATCTTCTTCTGAGGGCTCGTTTAACTCTTCTACTTCCGCCGACAATTTTTTTGATTGTTTTCGCATGATGTCCTTTTCAATCGATAGCACTCTCTTATTTTTGCAATAAATAGATCATACTTGTCAACGTTTATCTTAAATAATTAAAGGGATTTACCGGTTTACCCCACTGACGTACTTCATAATGAACACCGTAATGCTGCCTATCTAACAAACCCATCGTTGCAATCACTTGCCCCGTATGCACTTGCTGGCCTTCTTTGACAAAATTACGCGCGCAATGCGCATACGCGGTGAGTAATTTATCATTATGCTTAATGATAATTAAATTACCATACCCATTTAGCCCGTCACCCGCATAAGCCACTACCCCAGGATTTGAAGCATAAATCGAATGACCACTACGACCTACAATATCAATCCCTTTACGTCCTTTTTCCGGTGAGAAATAAGTCAAAATACGTTTTTGATCGGTGGGCCATCGAAAGTGCGACGTCACGGTGATCGGTGGTGTATACGTTTTAGCAGGATAAATAGCGTGTGATTTGTATGGAGACGTACTGAGTGGGCGCGATTTCAAATGAATCACCTGCCCCACACGCAAAGCGTAAGGCGCATATAAACCATTCATACTTGCCAGTGCGCGATAATCTTGATCATAACGGAACGCGATAGAATACAAGGTATCATAGCGTTGCACACGATAAATCGGCGGCATACGCTCACCTTGACTGCGTGCCTCAGAAACAGGGGCTAAGCCCACACGCTCTTGGCAAGCGAGAAGAAACAATACCGTACATCCCAAGATAATAAACTGAATATGCCTCATTAATGCAACCATTTATACATCGCATACGCACCGAACAACACTATCAACACCATCCAACCCATGAGATCAATAAATCGACGAATCTGCTTGTCTAAACCTTCGCCTGCAAAATAAAGCACACTAGAAACAATAAAAAATCGCAAGCCGCGCCCTAAAAAAGACCCTATGACAAAAGGATATAGAAATGGCATCGCCGTCGCACCCGCTGTAATTGTAAATATTTTATAAGGGAAAGGTGAAAAACTCGCGAAAATCACCATCCATAATCCGGAGGAATCCATCCACTGCTTAATATGCTCATAACTTGATGCATAATGAGATGACAAAAGATAAGGCTCAATAAAAGACATACAAAAATGACCAATGCAATATCCTAAAATCCCACCGATCACTGAGAAAAGTGTCGCAATCAACGCATAGTGCCAAGCACGGTGAGGTGTCGCAAGCCCCATACTAATCAACATAATATCCGGAGGAAATGGAAAAAACGAAGACTCCGCAAACGACACGCCCGCTAAATAATAGCGCGCATGAGGGTGTGCTGACCAAATCATCATTCGATGATAGACGCGTGTGAAAATTCTCATACTGGCATCCTTAATAGTTATCTTGAGTGTTCCATGCGGCCACATGGTCAAACAATTCATAATGCGTCATATCAAGATGTATCGGTGTAATCGAAACACATGATTCTTTCACTGCATAAAAATCTGTTCCGAATCCCGCATCTGCTTCTTTTCCAGCAGGCCCTACCCAGTAAATCGTACGCCCCCGAGGATCTTTGGATTGAACCATCGGCTCAGCATTATGTCGCGTTCCTAAACGTGTCACCTGCGTCCCCTTGAGCGCATCAAAAGGCAGATCAGGTACATTCACATTCAAAATCGTTTTATTCATCAATGGACGCTCAACCAATTTAAGCGCAAGGTTACGTGCAACAATAGCCGCCGTTTCAAAATGCTGATATGCATATCCACTCAACGACACAGCAATAGAAGATAAACCTAAATTACGCCCCTCCATTGCCGCAGCGACCGTTCCCGAATAAAGAACGTCGTCACCTAAATTACTACCCTCATTCACACCGGAGATGACCATATCAAATGGATCATCAAAAAACCCGGTTAATGCCAAATGAACACAGTCCGTAGGTGTGCCTTCGACACTGTAAAAATGATCGTCTAGTTTTCTAACCGTAATCGGTCGCGATAACGTTAATGAGTTACTAGCACCACTACGATTTCTGTCGGGCGCCATGACTTCCACATGTGCGATTTCAGAAAGCGTTTTTGCAAGTACTCTCATTCCCGGTGCTAAAATACCATCGTCGTTAGACACTAAGATTCTCATGTGCGGTTTCTCGGTGACTCTAACCATTGCACAGGCAATAAATGCTCTTGAATTTGCGCTTGTATTGCTTTCAAAGACATCGCCATTTCGGCATCGTGGTGTGTGTTAAGTTGCTGCTGATATTGATCCGCTTGCTCTTGTAATGCAATAATTTTTCGCCCATATGCCAATTGATTATCTTGTAACTGATACGTTAATCGATGCATCTTTAAATTAATATCATGTAATTCGTCACAACTCAAAGCAGCCGACGTATACTGCGGACATTGGCTTAATGCCTGTTGCAATGCTTTTGGATGCGAAGCGTAGTAATACGCATTATGCTTGTTGCTACATCCGACCAATAACAAACTCAATAAAACCCCATACTGCCATTTACTTTTTTTCATCTTCATCAACCAACTCATGCAGGATTTAAAACGTGTTTTTCTGTCGTCTCTTTCGGTGATGTTTCATCCTTGGGCGAAGCTGTGTCTTTATCAAAAAATGCAGCTTTTTTGATAAAATTAGGCATCATTGAAGATAGCCAACGAACCAATGGATCAAACTTCGTATACAAGACCGAATGATGTGCGTAATCTTCTTTTTTTGCGAGTGAGGTCATATTGAGCACCACAATCACTAATGCCACAATAAATATACCACGCACAAAACCAAAAAACATACCGAGAAAACGATCGGTGCCACTTAAGCCTGAGCGATGTAAAATAAAGCTCATTAACGCATTCACAATAGCGCCGATTAATAAAACAGCTAATAAAATAGCAATGAAACTCACGGCAGTACGCACAGAACCATCATTAATATAAGCCGTCAACCACACTTCAACGACTGAGACATACGTATACGCACACCAAATAGCGATGACCCAGACCATAAGTGCGATACATTCCTTTACAAAACCACGAAACAACCCCGTTAAAACAGACAAGCCAATCACAGCTAAAATAATATAGTCAATGGTATGAAACATCATGCTAGCTCACTTGTGCTCGAATAATTAGACCTGTCATTTGCAATGAATCAGCAAGCTTTTTTTGCAAAACACGTGCGTTATCACGACTCCCTAAACTGCTCACAACCACTTTATACATCACACCTTGTTTATTGTATTTTGCCGCATATCCTTTACTACGCAACCGTGACACAAGTGCTACAGCATTTTGTTCTTGATTAAATGCCGCTAACTGTACCGCGTACATTTCTTTTTGCGTAGGCACTTTTGAATGCGTCGGTAATGTTGCTTTGAGATTCGCAGCAAGTTTATGAGACAACGACACTTTTGCAGGCATATTGTTGACTGTCGTCGGTCCTGCAACTTTACTCACCACAACAGATTTCGGCATGTCTTGAAAAGCAACTTGTACCAATTTTGATGATGGCGGAGCCGCGGCAACCGTTGGGATATTCACCTCAGCAACTTTCACTTCAGAAAATATCGCTTTTTCTTGTACCATAGCAACATTCGGTAATACCGGTTTTGGGGGTAATTTTACAGAAACATTCACATGTTCATTTAAATGTTGATTGGACCGTTTAAGCATCGCAGGCAAAAAAATAATTGCGATTGAAACAATCACCAACACACCCGTCAAGCGATGCTTAACGCGTTCATCCAAGGCAAGTTTTTTCATTTCCACATTTCTCCTCCACGGGATACAACTGTGACGATAATACAGCGCCTACTGTTAAAAATGACCCAAACACCACAATCAAGTCGTCTTCTTCTGCATCACTCCAAGCCGCATCAAAAGCTTGTAAAGGTGCATTATACCATTTTTTGTTATATATTTGAACACTTTCGAATGCTGTACGCAACGCCTCCTTTGACGCTCCACGAGGACCCGATAATAGCGCCGGGTACCAGGCGTGTATGAACCCAGCCATGGGTTGAATCAATCCCGGCAAATCTTTATCTTTCAGCGCTGAAAAAACAGCACGCACAACACCTCGAGACCTATACCTTGCCACACTTTGTGCGAGCAATGCAACAGCTTGTGGATTATGCGCAACATCATACAATTGTGTGATGTTACCCTGAATCCACTGCTGGCGACCAGCAATCTCGACCTTTTCCATCGCCATGATAAGATGTTGTGTCTGCACAGGGCGTTTAGACTGTAACAAAAGACTGGCCACAACAGCCGCTGTAGCAGCTTTGGCTTGTATACGAGGTTTCGGTAAATGAAAAACATGATGTTTAAAATCAATCACCAAGGCATCATCTGTCAAATAAAATTGTAAATAATGCATGTCCACACCTAAATCACGTGCGTTGATCATCACCGACGTTGGTGGCGAATCATCCGCGTAAATCGCAGGTCTGCCCGCACGCAAAATACCAGCTTTCTCAAAACCAATGGCTTCTCTTGTCTGCCCTAACCATGCTTCGTGATCGAAATCCACTGTCGTGATGATAGATAAATCAGCATCAATCGCATTTGTTGCATCAAGCCTTCCTCCCATGCCCACTTCGAGCAGCATCACTTCTACATTTGCTTGATGAAAAATCAACAGTGCCGCGAGTGTTGTGATTTCAAAATAGGTTAAAGACAAACTTTCGGTGTGTTGGTGAATCATTGCAAATATATCACACAGCAACGTATCACTGACCTCCTGCTGTGCAATACAAATCCGCTCATTAAAGCGAAATAAGTGCGGCGACGTATAACGCCCCACGCGATATCCAGCCGCCGTATAAATCGCATCTAATGCACTGACGGTTGAGCCTTTTCCATTGGTCCCGCCGACCGTGATAACGAGCGTCTTGTGAAACGTCAATCGAAAACACGAGAGCACTCGATTGAAACGATCCAGGCCCAATTGAATAGGTTCCTGATGTCGATGTTCAAAATAATTTAACCACGCGTTCAGCGTGACAAATGTGTCAGGCATGCTCATCTAACATTAATGTTTGTTGATGCATTAATTTAGAAGTAATCTCACCCAATTGATCGCGTAATTGATGACGATCAA
>JAHFRX010000131.1:0-4187 GCA_023266075.1 Legionellaceae bacterium
TTTGAAAGATACGTCGCATGAGATACACATTTTGTATGATATCATCGTTTACTGTCAGTAAAAACTGCGTATTCTGTTGAGATTGCATCATTAATTGCAACGCCGCACGCCTTTCATAAAGCGCATTCAGACGTTTTGCGATAAAATCTGAATTAACTAATGTGCGCTCCTCTTCATTCAAGGTCACAAATCGTTTTAACGAATGTGTTACCATGTCAAATAAACGCTCAAGATTGGCTTGCGTAACGTTTGCTAGCCCACCAGGGGTTAAAATTAATTTTTCTTCACATTTATCTAAAAAAGATAACACAGGAAGACAAACATCTAATCTCAATTGATGGAGTTGCGCTTTAATCCAGACTTCGGTTGGCGGCGATAGTTGATTTATTTCATAACAAAGCTTCCATACAAGATGATGTCCATGCTTCAACATCGTCATCAAATCACCCGCTACACCAGGGCGTAACAATTGTTTTCTACACAGACGATCCATCGGAGATAAGAACGCTAAGACCTGATCTTCCAGCGAATAAGGATGTTGCTTTTGAGAGAAAATTTGAACATGCGCTATCCACTTTTCCAAATGCTGTGGCAGCACGGTCTTCAGCTGCATGACAAACTGGTAATTCAGTGGCTTTTCAAGATGAGTTGCTATCTTTCCAACATCATGGCCCAATTGGCGCGTGAATACATTTTCATATGCAATGCTTTGCTTGATGAGTGCATGAATTGGAGTAGGGTCTAAAATTGCACACAGCACAGGCTCAAAAAGCATCTGTACGAGCTGATATTCGTCTTGAAATTCAGACAATAAATCAACATCAGGCCACATTAAAAGCTTGCAAAGCGCATAAAGTTTGTCGGTCGTTTCCAGTAGCGGAAGTTCTGTAAATAACGCCGTAAATGCGCGATCATCACCCATTTTTTCTATGGCGAGCAACACATCCTCAGCCAGCTTTAAAATGTTAATAATCTTCTTGATCTGTGCAATTATCGCAGGATCTCGTTTATCCTCCTCAAAAGGAAGCCCTTCTTGTCGAACATTTTTTAAATAAGGATAGAGACGTTTCTGATGCCACTCTTGATGATTTAAACGTTCCATCAATGCATCAAACAAAAGACGCATCAGAGGATGAGTAGATTTCTCGCTCAATTGCTGATGGAGATCTCGAGCCGTGATCTCTGCCTCTCGATGACCAAAAATAGCCAAAAATGTATACCGAACACATTTAAGGATCTCAGAAATCTGTGATTCTTTATAAAACTCCAATATCCTTATTGGCACAAAAAATTCACTTTTTAGTCATTGCAACTGCTGACAAACTAAAGGATATTGTCATATAAATCAAGTCTGATGTGTGCTCAGACCCCTGGTGGTTTATCAACCGCTGGAAGTACTGAAGGTTTATCACCGACTTGAGATGCTGTCGCTTTTGGCGAAGCAAACATGCCCACTTCGCTGAGCGTAGACGTTATTTTAAGATGTTCATGAATAATTTCAGCTTCAGTTTTATAAACACTCAGTAGGCGCAGTAAACCCACAAACCATTTCACAAGCCAACTGAGTGGAGAAATTTTATAGGTTTCTTCGGTCTTCAACAACGCATTCACAAACCTTGGTGCTTCAACCACTTTCTTAAATCGCTCTATACGCGCTTTAATATGCCACTGATCATCAGGGTCAAATACATTTTCGCCCTCTTCAAATTCATCCGATACATCATCAATTTCATATCTATTCGATGTTTTTTTACCGGCAAGAATACGCTCTAAACTCTCATACAAACGCAATTTTAATTTCAACGTCCCCGCACTTTCCAGCGCCCAAGTATGCCGATAAGAAGACGTTACTTTCGTTAATTGTTCGTTTTGACTATCTAAATAAGATTTTAATTCTGCAATCGAACGTTGTAATTCGTTATATTTCTGAAACTCAGCAAAATGTACTTTATCGAAAGCACCCACTTTCTCCTCTAAAAATGCTTTAACTTGCTTTTCAATCGGTTGATTTTCTAAGACACCATCTAGAAAAGCTTCCGTATGAGCCTCAATTTCTCCTTTAACCGCATCATCATAAAGTTTTCTCGCAAACAATAAATTTTTCTCACCACTTTGATAATCAACTAATTTTTCACGAATCAATTTCTTAATCATATCGCGCTTCATGATTTTATTTTTATCTTCTTGCGCCACTAATTCTTGGCGCAAATAATCTCTTTGCGCATGGTATTGTGTTAATGACAATCTCGCTGTGTTGATATCACCTTCAAAGCGTGCTTCAGAAACAGCCACCAATTTTTTTACGGCTTCGCGGCATTTGACGGCTTCCTCAGGTGAAGAAGGTTTACGCTGCAATAAAATGACCGACAAGAGCTCAGCATCAATCGTGTCTTTCACATAATCATTAAAGGAACTCATCGATAGCAATGGACTCAATAAGGTAATAAATTGATTGTAACGCTCTGACGTTTCTGGCGTATCTGGATGTTCCTGAAATAACGTTGCAAAACGACGAACACTCGCTAAGTTTTTTTCAGCCTCACTTATTTTTTGTGTTTCAGTATGCATCGCAAGATGTAATTGCTCACTACGTTTATCAAACGGTGCAAGCGTCGTTGAAAGACTCATTTGATGGCCTGTATCATGACTCAATACTTCAACCATACCGGCATAGTAAGCATCCAATATTTGCTTCAATGGCCCTGAAATAAACCCTGGTGCAAGACCTGCCTTTCTCTCCCATTCATCGGCTTCTAGGAGTATATTTGTAAAATTCTCGGTGTAAATTGATTCAAGATTGGCTTCAATCGTATTGGTGGATGAGGCTGCAAATTTATTCCAACGATCTTTAAGCTCATAAAACAAATGATAAAACGTCCCGCTTTGTAATATCCATTGTAGATAACTATTTGACTCAACAATTTTACGTACTTTTCCGGATATCTCTTCTGCAAATAATTGTGCCTGCTGCGCTGTTTCTTTTGAAATATAATCACCGTGTTGCCAGGCATCGATTTGCTCACGCGCAATCACAAGACCATTAACAATAAAAAACACTGGATCACGAACCTCTCCAAGATTGCTATGTTTATCTGCTTTATCCGGCGCATAAGGCATACTTAAGGTTCTAAAAGCCTGTATCACTTCATTGATTGAGTGCCGTAAGTCGGTTGTTAATACAGAAAAATGCTCATCTTGAGAAAGCTGGTTATACAGAATAATCGCATCACGAAGATGCTCTTCAAGCATAATCACACGCCATACATATATAATCTTATAACTCTCTTCATGAAGCTCTTCTATTTGAATCGCAATTTCTCTTAAATGATGCACACAATTGTAAAGTCGCTTTAAACCCAAGACTTGTCTTTCTTGTTTTGAGTACGCACAATAATCACCTTGCGTCGCTTCAGGGAAAGGCATCGTTCTTGATTCAAGTTTCAGAAAAAGAGAAATAGATTGATCGGTAACAGATTGATTTTGAGCCACCAGCTTTTCTTGAATACCCTGAGAAAACAAGAGCTTCGTAAATGCCACTAGTTTTTCTTCAAAACGCTTCACATACACTGTATATTGCGGATTTTTAACCAAATATCCTGATCGTGCACCATAAGGATTATCGATCAGTAATTGCCCAACACGATCTGCATTCACATGCTGTTCAATCGCTTGATGAATCGCCTCTGTTCGACGTAATAAAGCTGTTTTTTCACTTGAGAAATCACCGAGTATTTCATCTTTCACTGCTAGAATATGACGAATCGGTAAAACTTCTCCCCTCGTTTTTCGCCCAGCAAAAGCATCAATTATTTTTTTATCAAAATCAGTCGCAAAACGCTCATCTTTTAGTTTTCGCAAAGAAGAAATAAGATAAGGCTGAATCACCATATATAAGTGGCGAAGTTGATTTTTTTTAGTTGCTGAGCTCAATATTTGACTCTCGTCATATTCTTCAAGTAATGCAAAAAATTCAGCCATTCTTGACTCAGCATCATGAGATTTATCACGAGCAACCAAATAGCCTTGATATAGTTTGAGTAAACTTTTACTGTCCATGGCCTGCAAATCAACATGATGATCGGCTGGCCCATCAGGACCGTGAATCATTTTCGATTCATGCATCTCATACACATCTTGATTTGCCGAATAAGCATGCTGTAGAAATCCACCAGCACCTTGATAAACTC
>JAHFRX010000131.1:4197-4682 GCA_023266075.1 Legionellaceae bacterium
GACAGTCTTCATTAATTTGTGCTCTAAACCGGCAAGTCGCCTCTTGTTTTCTAATTTTTTGCTTGATTCGCTGGCAAAGTGTCGGTCGAATCAATTGACGCTCTCTTGCAAACTGAAAAATATCTTGTTCCAATGATTTGATCGACGCTGCAGTCAACGGCTCTTGTGCATCAAAAGGCGTTATGACATCAGCAATAAAATTTCCGTTCGGTTTTTTAACACTTAAAACAATTTTACCCGCGATCACTTTCACATAAAGATGTTTTGATGAAAGCATCGCTACTGGTGTATACGTTGGCATCAACTCCAATGTATAACCTTGATCAAGCAATTCAACTTTATCGGCATAATCACCTAAATAAAATCTTGGCGCATCAGCGTATTGTGTCAACGCGCGATACGCAGAAGTTAATCCGCCATAGATTTGCTGACCCAAGGAAACTATTCCATCCTGCAAACTACTTTCTTTCTCAACGGGTTCCTCG
>JAHFRX010000014.1:0-4866 GCA_023266075.1 Legionellaceae bacterium
CAGGAGATACATTGAACAGCAGCGGACTCCTCACTAATCTCAACAGCATGGACGGCTGCGCCGTCCGCGCTATCCATCCCCGTCCTGAAGGACGAGGTTTTTCGCGCAAATCTGATAAATTTATACCAGGAGATCAAATGATTGCGCTAAATATCGATGGAGAAAGCCTTGTAAACAAAGCAATGGAAATACGAATACGCAATAAATTTCAATTAATTGATCTAATTAGATCTGCCATAAATTCGTTATTTTCGAAGGCACTTGTCTGTTTTTTCAAATTGATTTATCAGTACTTTTGTTACTGATGCAATAACAGCTTCATTTGCCGTTGCATTTTTCTCTTTCTGTGTGAAGTAAACAACCAAAACGATAGGCTTACAACGTGGTGGATAAAGAATACCGATATCATTCGTCGTTCCATAGCCACCGGTTCCTGTCTTATCGGCGACAGTCCAGTGCTTAGGTACACCTGCACGAATTCGATGATCGCCTGTTGTGTTATGTGTTAACCAATTCTGTAATAATGCTTTTTGTTTGGTTTCCAAAACAGAACCTAAGAGAAGCTTTTGTAAACTAACTCTCATGGCTTTAGGGGTTGTTGTATTTTCTTTTTCCCCAGGAATCGCTGAATTTAAATCAGGCTCCCAGCGTGTTAAGTTAAATCGATCATCACCTATTGTTCTAGCAAAATGTGAAACCGCCTCCGGTCCGCCTAAAATATGCATCAGTAAATTCATAGCGGTATTATCACTTGTTGTGATAGTTGCATGACATAATTCGGCAACAGTCATCCCATCACCGATATGTTTTTCTGTGATAGGCGAATATTCAACCAAATCTTTTTTCATATAATGAATTTCTCGATTTAGAAGAGACTTATCGCTTATGTTTGCTTTTAAAATTGCGGCCACACCCATCACTTTAAAAGTGCTGCAAAATGGAAAGCGCTCTTGAGAGCGATATTCGATGAGCTGTCCAGTTTCAGTATCAATGGCTGAAACTCCGAGGCGGCTGTTTGATTTTTGTTCGATAGTTTTGATTTCCTGATGTATGGAAGCAAAGGAAGCTGAACAAAATAAGAATAGCAATGTAAATAATTTTAGCATGCTATGCACTCTAATATGTTTTAAATTTTACGATCAAATTACTGCCGACAAAATCGTACTCTACGCATTGATATTAACGCTATTGATATATTGTTGTAAATTGACCGCAGTTTTAATCACACCCTTATTTTGGGGGAGAAGTGCTTTTTTCAGAAGCGACGATCGCTTTTACATCTTCAAATTGCTTTTTGAACGTTGCTAAACGTGTTTTGAGCGTTTTGTTTTGATTGAAAAATGAATCCACGAAGGCTGCGCGTTCTTGGTGATGTGTTGCTAGATAATAAACGCCGTAACCACTCACACCGAGTGCGATTAAAATAGTTGCCCCTAATAACGCTTTAAAGATAGGTTTAATGGTGGTGTGCCAGAGATTAGGAGCTGTTTCGCAGTGCTTTTCGAATGCGTTAATCCCTGCATCGAGTGTGCTTAGCATACGCTCGAAAGCGTCGTTATCATGTGTTCCCTCATATTCATTTTTAGCTTTCATCAGTGTTTCGCATAGCGTATTTAAATCCTTATAAGGCGTGAACAATGGTGTTGTACTTGAAATTGTGCTGAGTTTTTGAATGGCATTGTTAAAGATTTTTTCTCCAACATGCAGGAGTTCTTGAGGCTCACTGTCGTGTGCAAGTATGTAACAATCAAGTGCACGTGGAATATTGCCTTCATCATGGAATTGATCACCCAGTGTATTCATTCTCGTCGATGAACAGCGAATAATTTTTTCAATAGAGAGATTGTGTTTATACTCCTCAATCATTTGTGCGATACATGCGAATTGGTTCATCTGCAGAAGTTGATCGTTTGACATAAGGTTTGCTGTGCCATAAGCAGAAGTATGCAGACCGATTTTTTGTGATTGCGCATGCGTAAGTTCTTGTGTATAAGAGCCAAGAATTGCTGAATAGAGTAGAAGAATGAGCTCATCATGGCCTACCGCTTCTTCTAGCGTATAGTAATCGGAAGATAAACCTTCCTGAACAGCGTCATTTAATTCTATGGGGCTTTCACTATCTGATGCTATTGTGGTCAGCAGCGCTTTGGATATTTTGTAGGTCATGATTTCTAAATAGGGCATGAGGATGTTTTGGAGTTTTCGATATTGCGCCGACTGAATGGCGTAGTCTGACGCTGTTGGATCCTTGATGCTTGTGATGTTTAAGAAAGGTTCCGTGTTAAAAAGCGCGTTGGGTAAATCATTTCGCATGAGCATAGATACTTCATCGCTTACAGAGTAACCGTCGAATATGCGCGAGATCATCCCGCCTTGTACAGGCTTTACATCAAGGAGGGCTTGAATGGTGAGTTGTAATTCGCCATGGACCACTTTATCTGAAAGCCCATCCAATAGTGCATCAAACCCATCTTTACTCATGTTCTATCTTATGTAAGTGTTTTTTTAAGTATAGCGCACTCTCAAGCAGGTGGCGTACTAGTGTCTTCTTTTGATAGCTCGGATGGCGCCCATCCAATCAAGAGTATCCCTTTATTCAACATATCAAATAATGTTAATACTCTTGTTATCAATGCGCTGACGAGAAGGATTTCTTTTCCTGCAAGAAAAAAGCTGATTATAATTGCTGTTTGGAGACTTGAAATGAGGAACTGTATCCCTTGAATAAATTGTTCATGTGGCTTTAATTTTTGACTAAATAGACTGAAGCCAAGAAGTAGTGATTGTGAAAATTTGATGGGTATTTGTGCGGCAAATGAGACGGCTGAAATTCCATTATTGATAATCTCAGTCATCCCGGCTGCGCGCATAGTATTACGATGTGATTTTGTGGATGTGGTATCGTGATTTTTGGTTGGGGGCGTTTTTGCCATGATATTTCTTCCGTTGATGAATCACGCTATGACACTACCACATCGATATGCGCTTGGGTATAGTGATGAATTGTAAAATATGCTTTAATACGCCTAAGATATGAGCGAGGATTGAACATGACTTTTGTAGTGACTGAAAAATGCATCCGCTGTAAATATACGGATTGTGTAGAGGTATGCCCAGTGGATTGTTTTTACGAAGGCCCTAATTTTCTTGTGATTAATCCAGACGAATGTATTGATTGTGCGCTGTGTGAGCCTGAGTGTCCTGTTAACGCGATTAAGTCAGAAGATGATTTAATCGAAAATGAACAGCAATTTTTAGCGTTGAACTCAGATCTCGCCAGCATGTGGCCTAATATTACTGCCAAAAAAGATTCATCTGCTGATGCTAAAGCTTGGGAAAATGTTGACGGTAAGTTGCAGTACTTAGAAAAAGAATGGGGCAAAAAAGAGTGAGTGGTCGCTTTCAAAATATACTAGCAGTGGATGCCTCAACCTCACGAGCCTCAGTCGCATTGTTTGCAGATAATGTGTTGTATGAGGAAAATATTGAAGCCACATCTCTTCATGCGCAGGCGTTGTTACCGATGATTGAGCGCCTACTGAGCCAAGCAAATCTTACACCGGGTATGTTAGAAGGGCTTGTTTTTGGGCGAGGACCGGGGAGTTTTACGGGGCTTCGTATTGCTTGTAGTATTGTAAAGGGACTCGCTTATGCACACGATTTACCGCTTTATCCTGTGAGTGATTTAGCGGCAATAGCCAGACAAGTTTTTCAAAGTGAACATGATGTTGGTGTAAAGCGTGTACCTGTACTTGCCGCGATTGATGCACGTATGAACCAGTTATACTGGGCATATTATCCTAATATACATGATGTCACGTCGCCTGAATATGTGACTTTTGCTGAAGAATTGATAATCCCAGTGCAGCGCCCTTTTCTTCTTGCGGGCGTAGGTCTTCATGCTTATGAAAAGTTGATGCCAAAAGCACTTTTAGCGCAAACTTTGAAAATATGTGACGTTTATCCTTGTGCTCGCGCATTGATTTCAATTGCACAAACAACACCTGTGGCCGCGGTTGATGCAGAGCATGCAGCACCTGTTTATATTCGCAATCATGTGACACATGGAGATCCGCATGGATAAAAAATTGCTAAGCCTCTTAGTCTGCCCTGTGTGTAAGGGGCAACTTATCTTGAAATCTAATGAACTTGTCTGTGCTTTTGATAGGCTTGCTTATCCTGTGCATGATGGCATCCCCGTCATGCTTGAAGATGAAGCAAGAACCATCTCGCTTGAGGAAAAGGACGCATTATGAGTCAATCTTTTTATGTGATGATTCCTGCTCGCTACCAGTCAACACGGTTTCCAGGAAAATTATTGAAAGATTTAGGTGGGAACACTGTCTTGGAGCGTGTTTATCGTCAAGCGTGTCAGGCAAATCCGCAAGATATTTTTATTGCAACGGATCATGAGCATATTGCAACAGAGGCGTTGCGTCTCGGTGCAAAGGTGGTGATGACGAAGCCTGAGCATGAATCGGGTACAGATAGAATCGCTGAAGTGGTTGAAAAAATGCATCTTCCCGATGATGCTCTGATTGTGAATGTGCAAGGTGATGAGCCTTTTATTTCTCCGGCCTTGATTCAGCAAGTCGCTCATGCTCAAACATTAACGCAAGCGTCGATGTCAACACTGTGTTGGCCTGTGTCTTCGTTAGAAGAGTATGAGAGTCCGCATGTGGTGAAAGTGGTGCGAAACTCTTTAAATCAAGCATTATACTTTTCAAGAAGTCCTATTCCTGTTTTTCGAGATAGAGAAGTTTTGTTATCACAAGTGTTTCGTCATATTGGCATATATGCTTATCGTGCTCGATTTTTACTGGATTACGTGCGTTGGCCTATATGTGCGTTAGAGTCTTATGAATG
>JAHFRX010000014.1:4876-8119 GCA_023266075.1 Legionellaceae bacterium
CGTATTCTCTGGATGGGGCATACCATACACATTGAAGAAGCTTGCCTTAAACCGATGCAAGATATTAATACACCGGAGGATTTAGACCGGGCACGCACATTTTTTGCATAAAATCGGTAACGGTATCTTGTGCTATCAACATGACCTCTTGGCTCTCACGTGCTTTATATTCAACTTGACCGACCTCAAGGAGTTGGTCACTGATCACGATACGGTGTGGAATGCCAATGAGTTCGTGATCAGCAAATAATACGCCAGGGCGTTCATCTCTATCATCCAAGAGCACGTCAATACCTAATTGTGTCAAGTTTTCATATAAAGAGAGACAAAATTGTTGTGTTTTTTCAGAGCGATGAAATCCGATGGGAATTAAGCTTAGCTGAAAAGGTGCAATTGACGCGGGCCAAATAATACCTTTGCTGTCATGATGTTGCTCGATAGCTGCGGCAACCAAACGTGAAACACCAATCCCATAGCATCCCATCAAGAGTGTTTGTAATTGACCGGATTCATTCGTCACTTTTGCCGACATCGCCTCTGCATATTTCGAGCCTAATTGGAAGATATGGCCTACTTCTATACCACGGCAAAGTTGAAGTTTTCCTTGACCATCTGGGCTCAAGTCGCCGGCTTGAACTTGACGCAAATCAGCTATTTCGGTGATGGTAGTGTCTCGTACCCATTGTGCATGTTGATAATGATGATGATTTTGATTAGCGCCGCACACAAAACTTGGTAGAGCGCGAGCATAAGCGTCTACAATAATGGGTATATTGAGATTTACCGGACCAAGAAAACCCACCTCAATACCCAGTGTTTTCTGTATGAGGTCATCTGATGCAAATTTAAGTGGGGATTTAATCCAAGGATGTTTACTGGCTTTAATTTCGTTTAAAGTGTCTTGTCCACGGAGCACGAGTGCTATCAAAGCATGTTCTTGTCCTTCCACAAGAAGTGTTTTGACCGTATGCTCAATGGGAATATTCAAGAATGTAGCAACATCAGTGATGGTTTTTTGTTGTGGCGTTTCAATGCGTGTGAGTTTGTCTTGCGGTAATGCGGTTGGTAATGACGGTGCTAAGCTTGTCGCTTGTTCAATGTTCGCGGCATAAAGGCTGCTGTCACTATAACATAAGATATCTTCACCCGAATCTGCGAGTACTTGAAACTCGTGTGAAACAGCGCCACCAATAGCGCCAGTGTCAGCCTCAACTGCGCGAAATTTTAAACCGATGCGATGTAAGATAGCGGCGTAAGCGTCATACATTTTTTGATAGGTTTCTCCTAGACAATGTTCAGTTAAATGAAAAGAATAAGCATCTTTCATAATAAATTCACGTGCGCGCATGATACCAAATCTTGGCCGAATCTCATCACGAAATTTAGTCTGAATTTGATAAAGACTGAGGGGG
Organism: Legionellaceae bacterium; assembly: GCA_023266075.1. GTDB lineage: Bacteria > Pseudomonadota > Gammaproteobacteria > Legionellales > Legionellaceae > JAGVJT01. The sequence goes on from JAHFRX010000014.1 coordinate 6,289, forward strand.
AGTTGTTTATAAGATTTCAATTCCTGACGGATAAGATCGGTAATCACCTCTTCGTGGGTTGGGCCAAAACAGTAAGCTCGCTGACTGCTATCTTGCATCGTGAGCAACTGACCACCAAATGTTTCCCAGCGACCGGTTTCTTGCCATAGCTCAGCAGGTTGTATTGCCGGCATTAAAAGCTCTAATGCCCCCGTGCGGTTCATTTCCTCACGAACAATCGTCTCAATACGACGTAAAACACGTAATCCCATGGGTAGCCACGTATAAAGACCAGAGCCAAGTTTTCGGATAAGGCCTGCACGTAACATATATTGATGCGAAATAATTTCAGCATCATGCGGAACTTCTTTTAATGTAGGCATAAACCAGTGTGATGCGCGCATGTGACTAAACCTCTGTAACCGAAAGCGTTGGTAAAACGTGAACTATATCATAAGCGAACCTTATGTGGTAAGATGGCGCAGGTTCTAAGGCGCGAGAAAATGATGAATAATACCTTTTGTTGGATTGATATTCCTGTTGTTGATTTGGATAGAGCAATACAATTTTATACTGTTGTGTTAGGGCGTCCTGTTGAAAAAATAAGTGAACATGGTGTTGAGTTTGGCTTGTTGCCGCATGAGGACAATAATGTTTCTGGCTGTTTGACAGTGATGGAGGATAGAAAACCTTCTCGTAATGGTCCCTTGGTCTATTTAAATTTAGAAGGCAAATTACACCAAGCGGTTGATGCTGTTGAGGCACTTGGCGGAAAAGTCTTACAATCTATTGCACAAATTGGTCCCTACGGTCATCGTGCTATTGTGATGGATACTGAGGGCAATGTGATTGCGTTCTATTCTAAAATATTGTGATACGTTTGAAATTATTAAGCCCCCAATTCATTTTATAAGGATTTAAAATGCTAAAATTTTGCATTTCATTATCATCGTTACTGTGTTCATCGCTCGTTTTTTCCGGTTCCATGGGCGATGTGGCGGATACTTCAAAAGGTACTGCGTTTGTTGGTCTAGGTGGTGCTTATAACTCCATTCAGGTTAAACAAGATTTGTATGCAATCGGTGTGGCGTCTTATGCGGGTGCTTTATCAGGTGTTGGGATAGCGCAGGGTCCTGCAGCCCCTTTTTATGGAACGACCAGTGTATTTTCACCTGAAATACAGACCGGTTGGTACAAGAATTTTACAAACAGCAATCGATTATGGGGATTTAAGTTCTCCTACCAATATTTGGGTGCTGCAATCACACACACTGAGTTTACTGCGCTACAACTGGGTACGATCGATGGTAAAACCTTGGTGGGAAATCTTCTCATAGGCTCGGCACAAACGATAGTGAATCACGAGTTGCTTTTACTACCTTTTATTGGGCATTCATTTAAAAAGAGCCAACTGTATTTGGGCGTAGGACCTGCATTATTTGGAACACGTTCTAATATTAATTCTGCAACCGGTTTTGCAAATTTATCAGGCTCTCCATCAGATATTACGGGTATCCCTGCTAATTTTACTGATTCAGCATGGGTATGGGGTGGCGCCGCGCAAGCTGGTTTCTCTTATTTTCCAGCGCCGGAGTGGTCTATTGACGTTACCTATACGTATGCTATTTCTGGGCAATATGATACAAATGTTTCCGAGCCTTTTACGCATTCGATGACATCTCCCAGTGTTACGGTGACTGGAACTGGTTATATTAATACAAATCAAAATATCATGGCTCAGGCGTTAACACTCACTATCAATAAACTATTTTCCATCTAGCAAGTCTTATTGAACGCTTAACATTTGCCCAGGCTTCAATTGTGTCGATTGAAGTCTTGGGTTTAATTGTTG
>JAHFRX010000014.1:8129-16027 GCA_023266075.1 Legionellaceae bacterium
TTTCGAATCGTGAGGTGATGCGTGAGTGCAATTTTACTTAAAGTATCTCCAGTTTTGACGCGATAATAAGGGGAGGATTGGACTCTCCATATGGTCAATGCTTTACCGCGTATGAATTGGTTATTGTTCATTTTATTCCACTGTCTAATCTGAACCTCCGAGACATTATACCGTCTGGCGATGGACGTTAACGTATCTGTTTTTTGTACGATATGAATCACCTTATATTGCTGTAGTGATGAAAGTGTAGCTATTTTTTGAGGCAATATTTTTTTCTTTGTTGGGATGAGCACGTATTGATCTTTCTTGACTTCATTTGATTTTAGGCGATTGAGTTCTTTAATCAAATTGATGCTGGTGTGATATTTTTTAGCAATCAGGTTTAAATTATCTCCGGCACTCACTTTGTGACGTTGCCAAATGACACGGTTTTCTGTAGAAAGGTTGGCGAGGTTTCGGCTAAAATCCTCCACTTTATCGGCAGGAATTAAAAGTTTGTAGGGGCGATAAGGCGCTGTTGCCCAATGATTGAAACCAGGGTTCAATTTGATTAAATCTTGATAAGAAATGCCCGCCAACTTTGCCGCATCATTTAAATTAATTTGGCTACCAATATTCACCTCTTCAAAATAAGGAATGTGCGGAATATCGGGTAACTCGACATGATAACGTTGAGGATTTTGAACAATTTCGGCGAGTGCGAGTAAGCGTGGGATATAGGCCTTTGTTTCTTGCGGAACCTTTAAAGACCAAAATGAAATCGGTCTATTTATATTTAGCCCGCTGTTTTTTGTAGTCCGTAAAATAGTTCCTTCGCCTGCATTGTAAGCCGCAAAAGCTAAGACCCAATTTCCATTAAAAAATTTATTTAAATAAGAAAGGTAATTTAAAGCGGCTTTGGTCGAAGGCCCTATACTGCGTCTGCTATCAAACCACCAGTCACGTTTTAAACCGTAATCTGAGCCGGTTTCAGGCATAATTTGCCACAGGCCTGCAGCACCCGCATGAGAGTTAGCAAATGGATCAAAAGAGCTTTCAATCAGGGGGATGAGTGCAATTTCACCCGGTAGTCGTCGTTGTTTGATTTCAGTAATAATATGATAGATATAAGGCTCTGAGCGTGATAGTTGCTCAATGTAACTTGGATGTGTGATAAGCCATCTGATTTGTGTTTGCACTTCAGGACGATTTATTTCGTGGCTCAGCATAAATTGCTGACGTAGTACGCTCCAGACATTTGGTGTTGTGTCAGCGTACGTGGGCGAGAAAATGGTAAGCATGAACCAAAAAATAAAGTGTAAAGCGATCATTTTTTTTGGTTTAAGCAAAGAAAATGCTCCAAATTTTATAAAAGGTATTGCAGTTTACTAAAAAAAACGTTAAGAATAAACTACTGTAGTCCAATATTGGTGCAATAAGAGCAACATTGTATTTAATTGTTGACTATAATCTAAATATACTCATCGCAATTGAGTTTTTAGCGACATGTGTGAAGAGTATAAGCATATAACAGGAGCTTAAAATGGGATTGCACAAGGATAATGATTATAGAGATGACCATCATGTGAATGATGCTGATAGAGAAGAAGATCCAGAGACTCGACATCATCGCAAACGTATTCGTCAAATGCTTGAGGATAGATTAGAACGTAAGCGCTTGAGAGACGAGTTAGATGATTTTGAAAGCATGTTTGAAGACGAGTTTGATTGGGAACAGCATCGTGATAAAGAGGAGTAATATAACGGGTTAATTTAATCTAGTATGGTCATTGTATTTCACTGTTAGTCTTGATAACATCTGCGTGCTTTTAGTGGATTTGATGTCGTAATTGGCCGTGATTGATGACGGCTTTTTGTATGCCTTGGCTCTTAAGGAGTTTCGTTTGATCAAAATACTGATTGTAGATGATCATGCTTTAGTAAGAAGAGGTATTCGGCGTTTACTGGAAGATTATCCTGACCTTGATGTTATCGGTGAAGCGAATAGTGGTGATGCTGCGCTGAGTCTTGTACGAACATCCCCCCCTGATGTGATTTTGCTGGATATCAAAATGCCTGGGATGGACGGTTGGGAAGTGACACGACGTCTTAAAAAAACAAACTCTAAAATTAATATCATTGTTTTGAGTGCGATCTCTACAGATCCATTGCCTGAGCGTGTTTTACAGTTAGGGGCGATGGGGTTTTTGTCTAAAGAATCTTGCATCGATGAGATGGTTATTGCTATTCGTAAAGTTGCGCAGGGTGAGCGCTATGTGAGTGTTGAAATTGCACAAAAGATGGCTATAAATCGCATTCAACCCTCAGACCATCATCCCTTTGATAAATTATCTGAACGTGAAATGCAAGTGATGTTGATGATTTCGCGAGGATTATCTGTGCCAGAAATTGCGAAAACATTATTTTTAAGTACGAAAACAGTCAATGGTTATCGCTATCGGATGTTTGAAAAATTGAATGTTAAAAACGATGTAGAATTGATTTATCTTGCAATGAAGCATCGTGTCATTGAACAACCTATTGATGTCAACGCTTAAAGAACAACAACGTCTTTTGATGAAGACGCTGCCCAATCAGCCTGGTGTTTATCGCATGTATGATGCGACCGGCGTAGTGATTTATGTTGGGAAAGCGAATCATTTAAAAAAGCGTGTTTCAAGTTATTTTAATAAACAACACACCACACTGAAAACAAACCATCTTGTCGCACAGATTGCATCTATTGATGTGACTGTGACACGAAGTGAAAAAGAGGCTTTATTACTGGAAAGTAGTCTCATTAAAGCGCTTAAGCCTAAATACAATGTGCTGATGCGAGATGATAAGTCTTATCCTTATTTGTATATGCGTTTTGATCATGCTTTTCCAAGCCTGAAAATGGTTCGTTGTAAAGAGAAGCCGACTTCAAAAATGTATTTTGGTCCTTATCCGAATGTGCAGGCGGTCAAGGAGACGCTTCATTTGATTCAAAAAATTTTTAAGCTTAGAAATTGTACGGATGTGGATTTTAGCACACGAACACGACCCTGTTTACAGTACCAATTAAAGCGTTGTAGTGCGCCATGTACGCAATTGATTACGGCGGATGCGTACCGACAAGCCGTGAAAGATGCGCGTTCGTTTTTGCAGGGCAAATCGCAAGAAATTTTGACGACATTACAAGTGAGAATGAATGAAGCTGCAATGCTGATGCATTATGAAGAAGCTGCAATATTACGTGACCAAGTTCAGCAGCTGCGTATTGTTCAAGAGCAACAAGCGATTTATTCACATGAAGGTTGTTTAGACGTCATTGTGATTGAAACAGCAACGGACTCACCTGCTATACAGTGGGTGAGTATTCGAAAAGGACAGATGCTGGATAGCCAAGTCTTTTTCCCTCAAGTTCCTGAAACACAGGTGTCTGATTGCTTGCGAGAGGAATTATTTAAAGCGTTTTTAATGCATTTTTATGGCGAGTCTCCGACGTGTATTCCAGAGCTTATTTTAACGGATGGTGTATTGGCAGAGCAGGCTGTGTTGGAAGACATATTGACCGAGTGGCGGCAAAAGCGCTGTCATATTCAAACAAAGGCACGTGGTTTGAAAGCGCGCTGGCTTGATTTTGCGAGAAATAATTTACATTTGACTGTATCAGCAAGACAAGGCTCACAGGCATTATTGAAACAACGGTATGAGGCACTTCGTCTTTTACTCCAGCGTGAATCTTCGATAGAGCGTTTAGTTTGTTTTGATGTCAGTCATACACAAGGTCAAGACACTGTTGCATCGTGTGTGGTTTTTGATTCAAAAGGTCCTTTAAAGCGGGCGTATCGACGTTTTAATCTGCATTTGGTGACACCAGGAGATGATTATGAAGCGATGCTACAAGTTGTTTCTCGTTATTTTGCTGCACTTCCTTTCATTTCTTGGCCTGATGTGATTTTGATTGATGGTGGCTCAAAGCAAGTGGCTCAAGCAAAAAAAGCGTTAAACGAGTGTGATATTCAAGGCTATTCATTGATAGGTATTGTCAAAGGGGCAGAGCGTAAAGCAACTCAAGATCATCTATGGATTGCAGATACAGCAGAGGAACTGGTCTTACCTCCTCATCATCAAGCGTTGCATGTGTTACAGCATTTGCGTGATGAAGCGCATCGGTTTGCTATCAGTGCACATCGTAAAAAACGCGCTAAAGCGAGTCTTGGTTCTTCTCTTGTAGAAATACCTGGTGTTGGAGCAAAAAGACGACATGCATTATTGCAATATTTTGGCGGCATTCAATCTCTAGCTAAAGCGCCGATAGACGAGATTGCAAAAGTAAGTGGCATTAGCGAAAAACTTGCAAAAGAAATCTATCAACATTTTCATCAGTAGTCTAAACTTCTTATTAAAGCGACCGACATAATAAATATGTGGATGAAGGATAATCAACGATGAAGAAGCTTGTTAGCATTTTGATAATGTATGTCCCTCTTGTATTTGCTGAACCGAATTCTACTTCGCCTTATTATGGCACTGGATTGTGTGCGTATCCTCAATTTCAATGTATCAAAGTCAATAGAGGTGAAAGTTGGGAAAAATTATTTCCGAATCCAGAGCAGCGCGATATCGTGCAGAAATTAAATCGCTCATACAACTATTTGTGGCCAGGTAAAGAGATTGTGGTGCCTCGTGATATAGCGAATCTTACTATTTTAGATGTAGCACCGTTCCCACAACGCATTGATGAGCGTGAGAAACAAATCATTATTGATCAAGAAAAGCTTGCATGGGGAGCGTATGATCAAAACGGTCAATTAGTGGGCTGGGGGCCGATTTCTTCTGGTCGAGATAAGTGCTCAGACAGTAGTCGCTCTTGTCGCACAATGACGGGTATTTTCAGAGTATTTAGTAAAGAAAACCAATATTGTAAATCAGATGTGTATCCGATTGGTAAAGGTGGGGCGAAAATGCCTTATTGTATGTATTTTCATAAAGGATTTGCATTGCATGGCTCAGATGATATTCCGGGATACCGTGCAAGTCATGGTTGTGTGCGCATGTTTGTTCAAGACGCAAAATGGTTGAATGAACATTTTGCTGATATTTCAACCGAAGGAAATCAGTATACAGGTACCAAAGTCGTTGTTCGCCCATTAAACACAGTTGAGAAATTATGATGAATAAGCCCCTTAAAATAGTGTTTGGCTCACTGATGAGTATCGCCGTCTCGTGTCAAAGTTATGCGGAAGATAAAGATGCGAAACGACCATTAGGATGTAAAGATCTTGGTTATCAATTTGAGCTTAAAATTTTACGGTTGCTCCCGCTTGAAACAACTGATAAACAGTCGCTCTATTTCATTTTTAATAGTCTTTCAAAGCCGATTAATCTTTATCAAATGCGACAAGAAGATAGCACACGTAGTATCTATATGAACCATGTGATTCGTCCACGTCAGTGGGCTGTTTTATCAACGAGTGAGCCTGAGGTGCGTTACGTTTGTACAATAAATGATGGGCAATCGAATTATGGCAAAGTGATTGATTGTGGTGAGAGCTTGCAGGTTTGTGAGTATGCCCGTGTGAAGTATGGTATGAATAATCGTGGCAACTTCTGGCTAGAGGATAACAGCTCGAGTACAGGCGCGGTTTTCGAAGTGTTACATTACGGCATTATCCCACGATAATTGGGTATATAAAAGAAGAAGAGGGACCGTATGAAAAAATTAATACCTGGTATTTGTTTAGTCATTGCCGCACAGCATGTTATGGCAGCGGGTGATAGAAGTGGTATTGATGCTTATCGACAAGGAAATTATTGGCAAGCAGCCACACCGTTGAGCAAGGACGCAACACGGGATCCTGTTGCACTTTATTATTTAGGACGGATGAGACTGTATGGCTATGGAGAGCTTAAAAATAACACACAAGCACTTCAGTACGTACAAACTTCTGCGTCTAAAGGGTATGTGCCAGCAATGTTGCTTTTGGGACGTATTGCTTTAAACATAGATAAAAATCCTGCATTAGCACTTTCGTGGTTTAAGAAAGCTGCTGAAGCACACCATCTTTTTGCTGAGTTGTATTGCATTGGAGCCTATAAATTTGGATTTGGTACAGCGAAAAATTTAGATTTAGTGGAGCGCTATGCAATTAGTGCCGCAAAGGCGGGCAATATTTTGGCGCAATTTACGTTGGCAGAAGTCTTTTTAAAGAGCAAAAATATGACCAACCGACGCGTAGGTTTAGCATGGCTTGAAAAAGCAGCTGACAAAGATTTTCCAGAAGCATTATTTAAATTAGGTCAAATGTATGCTGCAGGCGATTTACTGAAAAAAGATTTAAATCGAGCTGATGGCTTATATGATGTTGCATTAAAAAAAGGGTTGACAGAGGCGTGGCGAGGCAAAGGTGATGTCGCATTACATCGTGGCGATTATCATAGTGCAAAAGAAGATTACACCAAGGCATTGAATGCCGGTGATAAAGTGGCACAATTGTCGCTCGCATTGTTATATTTAGATAAAAAGTCACCTGACTATCGTGTCGATTTAGGTTTGTCTGCCCTGACAAAAGCCGCAGAAGAAAATGTACCAGGGGCGGCTTTCGCACTTGCAAATTTTTATGTAAATGGCACATCAGAAGAGAAAGACAAATCGAAAGAGTGGATAAAAAAAGGGCAGGATTTTGAGAAGAAAGTGTCCACTAATCCTGAAAAAGAGATGGCATTATGGCTTACAAATCATCGTAAAATGACGCTTTCGGCGAGCGGTTATGGATTGCATGGTATCTTAACAACTTGGCAAAACAAAGCTTCATTAAATGATAATATTTATAATCAAGCGCCACAGATAGAGAGCACAACAAAGCATGCCATTTATAATCCTTCGTTTGAATTGGTGATGCCAAATACAGTGCCTTTAGAAGATTTCTATACAGCTTATGTACAATCCATGCATGAAAATCAAGCTAACTATGATTTTCCAAAATATAATTTAGTAATGCCTGAAGTGAATCAACACCTGATTGCAAAGGCGATACTCGGAGATTCTACGGCACAATTTGCGTTGGGACAGCTTTATCAGCAAGGTGTTAGTGTACCTAAAGACATCAATGAAGCGATTAAGTACTATGGTACATCAGCAGCGCAGTTTGATTTACGTGCTGAATATAATTTAGGTTTGCTGTATTTAGAAGGTCAAACAGGTAAACCGGATTATCAACAAGCACTGGGTTGGCTGACTGATGCAGCCTTTAAAGGTAGCGCTGATGCACAATATGTGCTTGGTCAGCTATTATCTAAAGGATATCGTGATGCAACAGGTACTTTGGTGATTGAACCTGATCTTGAGCAAGCAACGGCAATGTATTATTTGGGTGCCGCTAATCGTCACGCGCGTTCGCAATTTAGATTAGCGGAATTATTATCACGAGCGTCTATACAATCGTTCACTGTTCTGCAAAAAGAAGATCGTTTTAAATTATTACAGTCACTCTATGCAAGCGCTGGCGCAGCAGGCGTTGAAGAAGCACGTGTGCCTTTGGCGTTTTTTCAAGCAATGAGTCAAAACAGTGTCGCACAAAAGCAAGCGTTTGATGTTGCTTCAAAATATGAAGATAAAAATAGCCTGGGTGCTTTTTTGCTTGGCTTGTTGTATGACAGAGGGATTGGCACCGATGCTTCTCATAGCAAAGCTGTGAAATACTATGAACGTGCGGAGCACGTCCCGGTGACAGCATTTATTTTGGGCACTTACGCGGTCGCAGAAGATGATTTAGAAAAAGGTCAATCATTGCTTTTAAATGCTGAGCAAGCGAAATTTTCTTATGCACCATTAAATCTTGCGATTTTAAATAAAAAGCAACATCAATATTTTCTTGGAAAGCTGACTGAGGCGCGTACTTTGGGCAACCATCAAGCCGCTTTGCTTTTAG
>JAHFRX010000132.1 GCA_023266075.1 Legionellaceae bacterium
ACATTGTGCCACGTGTTGCCTGCAAGATTTATGTGAATATCCTCAAAAAACAAGCTGACGTTTCTGTTATAAATGCTCTACTTTCTTCTTAGGCCGTTCCCAACCCAAAATCGTCTTTTGTTGTGACACAGTCAGCGTCAATTCTCCTGCCGGTACTGGTTTACGAATGGTACTTCCTGCACCAATCGTAGCATTCTTGCCTACCGTCACAGGTGCTATCAATTGCGTGTCTGAGCCGATAAATACACCATCCTCGATAATGGTTTGATGCTTATTTACACCATCGTAATTACACGTAATTGTGCCTGCACCGATATTCACTTTTTTACCGATCGTCACATCACCTAAATAAGACAAGTGACTTGCTTTACTTCCCTCATCAAAATGTGCTTTCTTAGTTTCAACAAAATTACCAATTTTACAATGCTGAGCAAGTACCGTACCTTGCCGAAGACGTGCAAAAGGACCGATTTCATTACTATCGCCAACGACAGAACCTTCTAACACGCTATTTGCACGAATCACGCTGTTTTTGCCTACAATCACATCTTTCAAAACACAATTAGGTTCGACGTGGCAACCATCCTGAAGCTCAACACGGCCGATGAAAACAGTATTCACATCGATAAAAACATCTCGCCCACACTGTAACTCACCTCGAATATCAAATCGAGACGCATCGGCAATATGCACACCCTCTAGCATCAGTTGTGTCGCCAAATGTTTCTGCCAGACCCGTTCCAATTCTTGTAACTGTAATTGATTATTAACGCCTTGTATCGTAAATAAATCATGTACTTCCAGTGAGGCAATAAGCACCCTCTCTTTGACAGCCAATTGCACGATATCTGTTAAATAATATTCTTGTTGAGCGTTATCATTCGACAATTGCGGTAACCAACGCGCTAAAGCATCTTGTCTTGCACAACAAATACCGGTGTATATTTCTTTTATTTTCTTTTCTTCATCTGACGCATCTTTTTCTTCAACAATTTTCTCAATCACACCGTCTTGTCTCACGATTCGTCCAAGCCCCGTAGGATTCTCCACGTGTGCGACCAATAAAGATAATGATGAGGCACTCGAAGAAGAGACCTTCTTCGTCAAATTTAAAAGCACCTCCGGCTGAATTAAAGGCACATCCGCAGATAATACAAGGACCAAACTTTCCGATTGAACAGATGACAATGCTTCCAAAACAGCATGCCCTGTACCCAATTGTTCTTTCTGAAATACCCAATGGACAGGTAACGCAGACAAAGCTTCTTGTACCTCCTCACCTTTATGCCCTATCACCACATGAATATGATGTGGCTTTAATTGCAATGCTGCATCAATCACACGTTTAAGCATCGGCTTACCCGCAAAACAATGTAACACTTTCGGCACATTGGAATACATCCGCTTGCCTTGTCCTGCTGCCAAAATAATGATTTCCAAATTCATATTTACTCTTCTACATATTCAAATTGACGATATCATAAAAAAAATTACTGACAAAGGCAAAGTCACGCTGTCAACTCTCCAACTAAATTCATCTCAAACTGTTCCTTAATCTTTCTTTTACTCTTATATTTACTTAACAAATATAAGAGTTTGCAATGTACTACCTCTGATGTCATGTCGTGTGCACTCATCAAACCAACTCTTTCTAAGGTGTAACCCGTTTCGTATTGCCCCATAACAACACAACCATGTCGGCATTGACTAGAATTAACAATCAATACACCTTTTGCCGCGGCTTCCTGCAACACTTTCAAAAAATTAATATCATCGCTTGGCGCATTACCAGTTCCATAAGTTTCCAGCACCAACGCATCTAAAGGTTGTTGCAGCAGTGCATCTAAAATATCCACATTCAGTCCAGGAAAAAGACGAAAATTAGCGATGTAATGCGGCGTTAATCGTTGCACGTGAAAATCCGACGTCCCTCTAGTGAGTAATAAATTTCTTTTTAAGTCAATATCAACACCAACCGTTGCAAGATGAGGGAAGTTTGGAGAGTCAAACGCTCTAAACGCTGTGGAACTCACTTTTTGGGCACGATTACCACGCAACAAATGTTGATTAAAATAAATGCAAACCTCCTGCAAAGACTCATGCCCGGCCAACCACAATGACGTCATTACATTATCAATGGCATCATTTCGCACTTCAGTAAGCGGAATTTGTGAGCCAGTTAAAATCACCGGTTTTTTCAAATTCTCTAACATAAAAGACAACGCAGAAGCGGTATAAGCCATCGTATCTGTGCCGTGAAAAATCACAAACCCATCATAATCTGTATAATATTTCTCAATATCTGCTGCGATCTGATTCCAATGCGCTAACGTTATGTTGGAAGAATCTATCAACGATTGATATTCATAAATTTCATAATTCGGCATCTCGTGATGCGACAAAATAGAAATTTCTCGCAAGACATTTTTCACACCATTCAACATAGGCTGATAGCCTTGCTCTGTTTTTGAACTACTTATCGTACCACCGGTGTTCAAAATAAGAATGTTTTTCTTGTTCTGAGCCATGATTTTCACTTTTTATCATATTTTATCCCTTAATTGTACGACAATAATTGCATCTTCATGACATTTTATGAAAAAATCGGAGTATTTCCATGAGTCATAAAATCAGATGGTCATTGATCGTGCAGGATATCGGCTAAACGTGGGTATCATCCTTGTTAGTACTTCAAATCGTGTATTTTGGGGGAAAAGACAAGGCCATGATGCTTGGCAATTTCCACAAGGTGGACTCGCCATAGGAGAAACAGTAGAAGAAGCAATGTTTAGAGAGCTTCGCGAAGAAGTTGGGCTGGAGAAGCATGATGTTGAGATCATCGGTTCAACAAAACGTTGGCTTCGATATAAGCTACCTAAACAATACTTACGACATGGCAGTATACCTTTAGTGATTGGACAAAAACAAAAATGGTTTCTGCTACGACTCATCACTAGCGAGCAAAAAGTCCGGTTAGATTTAAGCGACTCTCCAGAATTTGATAGCTGGCGGTGGATTGATTATCATGAACCGCCTGATCAAGTTATTTTTTTTAAAAAGCAAGTCTACAATGAATGTTTAAACGAACTCGAGCCTTTACTTAAAAAACGACCTTCTCGTTTTAGCCTTCGCCGTAAGAACAATCATCATGGTCATTAACGAATGTTGAAAACACTGAAACAAATAGTACAAGATGTAACCACATCCAGCCACTTGACCGAAGCACTGGAGATGCTTGTAACACGTGTCCGAGAAGCACTGAATGTCGATGCTGTTTCTGTATATCTCATTGATAATAAACAATCCGAATATGTCCTCATCGCCACAGCCGGACTTGATAAGCAAACATTGCAATGCGTGAGAGTCCCCACAGATAAAGGACTCATTGGACTTGTTGGACGTCGCGAAGAACCTATTAATACTGAAAACGCTATGCTGCACCCGGCCTTTCACCAAGAGCTCATGCTTCAAGAAAATCACTTGCATGGTTTTTTAGGTGTCCCTATCATTCAACATCGAAAATTATACGGTGTCGTTGTCGCACAAAAAAAGGAATCTGCATACTTCGATGATTCAGAAGAAGCTTTTTTCATCACACTAACAGCACAACTGGGTGGACTCATTGCGCATGCAGAAGCAACGGGGGAGCTTGCTGTCCTGACCAAATTACCTAATCTCACCACAAAAAAAAATAAAAGCGGCTTAACACAAATCACATTATCTGGTATTGGTTCAGTCCCAGGCGTTGCCATCGGCAGCGCTGTTGTCGTCTATCCTCCTGCAGATATTGATGCGGTACCCAAAGAGCTCACCGATGATGTGAAAAAAGAAGTCAAAGTTTTCTATGAAGCGCTCAAAGCTGCTCGCGAGACGATGCATCGCTTAAGTCGTCGAATGAAAGCCAGTCTTGCTGAAAATGAATATGCACTTTTTGATGTCTATCTCCATATCCTTGATAAAGATAATCTTGGCAGTGAGGTAGAGCGAGAAATTCGTGAGCAAAAATTACGTGCTGAATCTGCACTGGCTCACGTTATCAAACAACATGTATCACATTTTAATGCCATGAAAGACCCTTACTTACGAGAACGTGCGAACGATCTCAAAGATATTGGCAGACGTGTTTTGGCGGAGTTGCAATCGACACAACAAACAGAGCGTGCTTTTCCAAAACGCACTATCCTTATTGGTGAAGAAATTACGGCAGCCGCTCTTGCTGAAGTACCTGAAGGACAATTGGTTGGCGTTGTTTCTGCAAAAGGCGCGAGTAACTCACACGTTGCTATTTTGGCTCGAGCTCTGGGCGTGCCTACCGTCATGGGTATTCGTGGCTTACGGCTTGATCAACTATCAAGACGCGCGATGATTGTCGATGGTTATGATGGTAATGTGTTCATCTCTCCGTCTAAAACGTTACTCACTGAATATAAACAACTCGCTCAAGAAGAAAACGAACTAAATCAAAATTTAATTAGCTTACGTGAGAAACCTGCTGAAACAATGGACAATTACCGCATTTCCTTGCAAGTCAACACGGGACTTGCTTTAGATGCAGGACTTGCCATGAGCGTTGGCGCTGAAGGCGTCGGATTATATCGCTCTGAAATCCCATTTATGAGCCGAGATCGCTTC
>JAHFRX010000133.1 GCA_023266075.1 Legionellaceae bacterium
TAAGACTGAGGGTAGCACTCACCGAGGAAGAGCTTCACGCCACACATCCTGGCGTCATCATCACAGACGAAAAACTGGACCAACTGGACGCCTGGGTCTCTAAACACTACCGCACATCACTGCATCCTCATGATTTGGTCGACCCACGTTTGATGGATGAAACACACGCCGCACTGGATGAACTCACGCAAATTTTGGCACTGGGCTCAATGTATGAATTTCAACAATAGTGCCATATTAAAAACCAAATCTCCTTTTCTCTTCCTACAATAGACATCGTTATCTTCAGTATTTTATTGAGATTATGCGAACTATGATGCAGTAAACTGCATTATGTTATGCATTGGCATGACCATTTCGTGGCTTAAAGGCCTCAGGAAAAGCCTCGTTCAAGCTTGCAAGGAGATTACCAATGATCGTATTCTCACCATCTTCTAACGTATCTTTTATTGCGATGAGTTCATGTAACGATGACTTTGACACCTTCATATAGTTTTCGGCTTTTAGTGATTCCACAACGCACATGAGTGGCTCAAACGCTTCTTTTTTCAATACGCCGGAAAGTTCTTTCTTGGACTTAAATACGCGCAACACACTTTTTTTAAGGCTTTCTCGGCTTTCGGCTATAGTGTCAGAGAATGCCTCTAGCTCCGACTCTTTCACCTCTTCATGTTCTACCCGCATATGATGCAATTGATCTCGAAGAGATGCCGTCACATGAGGTTGATGAATGGGAGACACGATAGGTTCTGCGATCACCTCAGGCGGTGGCGGTAGTGGTTCATGGGGTGCTTCAGCGAGTCTTAATGTAAACATGGCTTTCATCCCTTCGAGTTTTTCAATGACTTCTTCTGAATCAGGGATTTTTGCAAAGAACTCAATGCTGATATCAAGATGGTGTATTGTTTGTGCAATAAGTTTTCGCTGCTCTTCGATTGATGCATTTAAAAAATTATCTTGATTTTTTTTCAATTCAAAGATTGTTTGATTGAGCAAGCTCATTTCATCCCTCGATAATGTCTCTTTGGGTAAAATAGCTAAGGTAGCAGTGACTACATTTAATATTTCAGGCGCCATATCAACTTCATCTGTCGCGTGTAAACGCTCCATCTCAGCACTCAAACTCCTCAAAATGGGAAGTAATCTCTCTTTCGACTTTTTGTTTTTCTGCTCAGAAATTTGAACATTATCTTCGAAAACATGTCGATAAGGCTGCACTTTAACATCACTGCCCTCAAATAATGTACGCATGCCTACCGTGGCGCGTTGTGTAAGACGAAGCATTTCATTCATCTGTGCCACATGATCTTCTAACGCTTCAGGAGGATTCGCTACCTCGTCCTGCATCAAAACGTGCAACTCTTTTTGAATCTCCTGACCCAAAGATTCAAATCGATTGCGAATATCAATGGGTATCTGATGATCTGACGCGATGGTCTTGCATATACCAACCATCTGTATGGTGAACGCTCTATGAATCTGACGTTGCTCTTGATGATACTGAATAAAAAGACGTTGATATTCCTGTCGTAATGCACTGATGCGTTCACGTTGATTAGACTCAGCATGGTGATCAAGAAAATATAATACTTCACTTAAAACTTGATTATTAAGCGGCTGTGTCGTAGATGGTTTCAGTGGCTTCAATGGCATGATCGATGAGCTTTGCAGCAGCCTCGCTAAGATTTCATCTCTTAAAGAGAAGCACTCACCACGCTCTCTTGGCGTGAGCCCCCAGGCTTTCAAAAATAGGTCAACGAGATAATATTCGCCAAAAATGACCAAGCGCAGGAGAAAATTATGCTCAATCAGGTAAATATATTCACTGAACCAGCGATCATACTCTTCCATCTTATCCGCTTCGGATTTAAAACCACCTTGAATACGGCGAATTTTATTGGCAGCAGCGAGGATCGGAAAGTCTTGCGGCGCCACGAGCAATAAAGAGAGCTCGTTACGAAGCACGATGTTGCGCTGATTGTCATGATCCCTTGCCTGAGCCACCGAACTCTCCGGAAGTTTCGTACGCCACTTCTCTATAGTATAGAACAAATCTCAGAGTTAACGTCGAAAAAGCGCACCACAGGAAAGCAAGGCGCAAGACTGGCGTATATACGCCAGTCTGTACAAAGTAAATCTTATTTATGCGTCGCTACTGCTCTGGCAATTTCTATTGTTTTTTGAACGAGGTCCGCATTAATTTGCGTTACTTCCTGTATATGCACGAGCTTCGCTGTGTTGTAGGCGATGAGCGCTTTCACAGCAAAATATTCTCTACAATTTTCACGATACCAGGCGAATATCGCTGTTTTACCAGAGGTTTGTGCAAGCTCAATTGGATCAGTGCCATCCGATAATTTCGTGGACACAGAAGCATTTTTGCGATATAAAGCCTCAAAAATAGCAATATCATCCCTATCAATGGCATATCGTAGCGTTCTTTCAAGAATAAGGGTCTTTAGCGCATAAGCTTGCGTTTCTTTTCTAGTCTCTCTCTCAATTTTTTCTGGTCTAGCTTGCTGTTTCTCGGCGTCCTGTAAGCCTTTATATATCTTGCTCCATTGCTGTAAAGCAAGGTCATACACCAGCGCTTCCGGTGCAGCAGATTGATAAATACCTGAGCCTTTCATACCGTGTGTGTCATAGTGCTGAATAAAAATACTCGCCAACTCAGGATCCCAAGAACAAGCCACCATCTCAAAAGCTGATTGTTGAATATCCTCATCAACATAATCAATCGCCGTAAAACGTGGTTCGGCTAATAACGTCTGGATAAATGTATTACGCGCTTCAGAGCGTTGAGAAATTACAGCTCTGGTCAAATAAGTTTGTCCATTTTCCGGATTGAGGTAATTGGGTTCAATATTTCTTCGATGGGTGAGAAAAAATGCGGTTGCCGCTTCATAATCAGCCTCATCAATCAGTCGATATAACTCTTCTTCAAACATCAGCTATCTCCAAAAAAAATAAAACTACCGCACATTTTACATTTTTTTGTAAAAAAAAACAACAGATTTGATGATTTCAACTGCCTTAATCATTATCCATACGCGAAAACTGTTTTGTGTCTTTCATGAATAAATACACTAACAATGAGCACGCAATACACGCCGTGACGTACCAATAAAAACCACTCTCATACCCAATGTCTTTAAACCACAACGCAACATATTCCGCCGTTCCACCAAAAAGTGAGACCGTTGTTGCATAAGGTAAACCCACACCCAGGGTCCTGATTTCAACGGGAAACAACTCCGCTTTCACAACCGCATTAATAGACGTATAGCCACTGACAACCACTAACGCAATCATAATCAATGAGAACGCGCCCCACCACGTCGTTGTGTGACTCAAGGACGATAGAATGGGTACCGTACCCAAAGTTCCCAGCACACCAAAAGAAATCAAAATAGGGCGTCTTCCAATTTTGTCTGACAACACACCAATCAATGGCTGTAATAGCATAAAACCAATCAGCGTTGCTGCAGAAATCAACGTCGCGTCATCTCGCGTCATGCCAACAGAATTCACCAAATATTTTTGCATATACGTGCTATACGTATAAAACGCCAGCGTACCACCCATGGTCAAACCAACCACGATAAAAATTTCTTTGGGATAACGAAGCAAGGTACGCATCAAATTTTCTTTGGGTTGTATTTTTTCATGTGCTGTAAACGTTTGTGTCTCTTGCATCCCATATCTTAAATACAATGCAACCAATGAGAACAAAGCGCCCAATGCAAATGGAATACGCCAGCCCCACGCCTCTAACTCCGCATTCGTTAAAAACACATGCTGCAATAAAATCAACACGGTTAGCGCAAGTAATTGCCCCGCAATTAAGGTCACATACTGAAAGCTTGAATAAAAACCACGCCTATCTTTCGTCGCCATTTCACTCAAATATGTCGCAGAAGAAGCATATTCTCCGCCCACAGATAAGCCTTGAAGTAAACGCGCAAATACAAGCAAAATGGGGGCCGCGATACCAATGGTGTTATAATTGGGCGTGCACGCAATAATCAATGACCCAAAACACATCAAAAACACTGACGAAATCAAGGCTTTCTTCCGCCCTTTTCTATCCGCATAACTCCCCATCAACCAACCACCAATCGGTCGCATAAAGAAACCCACTGCAAAAATCGCCGATGTATTGAGCAATTGTGCCGTTAAATCACCATGAGGAAAAAATGATTTCGCAAAATAAATGGAAAACGCAGCATAGACATACCAATCATACCACTCAATGAGGTTTCCTACCGAACCACGAAAAATAGACTTCAGACGTTGTGTTGACGTCAACGGTTTTATGTGTTGTTGATTTTCCATACTAGACTGATACCCCAAAACAAGATGAACTATAAAATTAATAACGGGATAATATAGTATTATCTGTCATCGGTTTCCAGCATAATTTTTCAATTTTTTGTAATTACTCAAATACATCTTAGCATATCCATAAAATCAGAGACCCGAAGTGACGTCAGTGTATCAAATACCATGATTTTATTTAAAATCTTCTCAACTTTTTCAGCCGAGTAATGCGTCAGAAGATTCTGCTTACATTTTTCAAGTAATACCGGTAGACCTTCAGCACGACGTCTGCGAT
>JAHFRX010000134.1:0-2278 GCA_023266075.1 Legionellaceae bacterium
ATCTTATCCATCTGTCCAGAAAGCGAATTTACGCCCTACATGACCCTCTATCTCAACGAAGAAGTACAGCCAGACACCTTTCATGAGGCCAGTCAGTACGATTTTATTTTAGGCGCAAAACTCTATCCTGCCGGCGTCACAACCCATGCGCAACAGGGCGCACGCTCTATTCGAGCATTATATCCTTGCTTTGAAATAATGCAGGCGGAGTCTTTAGTATTACAAATTCATGGGGAATGTTTAGAAGGCGATATTTTTGAGCGAGAGGCATTATTTATCAATACAAGCTTAAAAACTATTTTAAAAGACTTTCCGAAGCTCAGCATTGTACTCGAACACATTTCCACACGTGCGGCCGTTGATTTTGTACTCGCGCGTAAAGAGCCACTTGCAGCGACCATTACACCGCATCACCTTCTTTATAATCGCAATCAGCTTTTGGCAAATGGCTTGAAACCTCATTATTATTGCTTGCCTATTTTAAAACATGCAGACGATCAAGCAGCACTCATTCGTGCCGCCGTAAGTGGCAATCCAAAATTTTTTGCAGGTACCGATAGTGCTCCACATGCTATCGCATCTAAAGAAAGCGCTTGTGGCTGCGCTGGCATTTATTCAGCACCTTTTGCCATCGCCTTATATGCACACATTTTTGAAATCAACAATCAATTGCCACGTCTAGATAATTTTCTCTCTCGTTTTGGTGCAGATTTTTATCAAAAGCCCTACAACAATCATCATTTAACCATCGAGCGCACACCTCAATATGTGCCACTAACACTGCCGTTAGGCACGACGGACGTCGTACCTATTGCTGCAGGAGAAATATTGTCTTGGAGCGTTCATGTCTGATTTAGCGACTATTAAAGAGCGATTTCGTGGCTATTTGCCCATTGTCGTGGATATTGAAACCGCAGGCCTTGATTCCAAAAGGCATGCTTTACTCGAAATAGGCATGACGTTCATCACCATGGATGAACACCGTAAATTCGAGCTCGGAAAATCATTTTTTGAACATGTTTTGCCTTTTGATGGCGCAGTATTAGATCCAGCGTCTCTTGCTTTCAATCAAATCGATCCTTATCAGCCGTTAAGATTTGCCGTCGATGAAAAAGTCGCTTTAGAGCGATTATTTAAGCCCATTCGCGAAGAGTTAAAACGCACACGCTGTCAGCGAGCTGTATTAGTTGGACACAATGCATGGTTTGATTTATTGTTTTTAAATGAGGCGATTAAACGCACGCAGCTTAAATCCCCTTTTCATGCATTTACTTGTTTTGATACCGCAACATTAAGCGGCGTATTCTATGGACAAACCGTCTTAGCAAAGGCTGCCATGGCGGCTAACATCACCTTTAATCCAGATGAAGCGCACGCAGCAGTCTATGATGCAAAAAAAACAGCTGAGCTTTTTTGTAAGATACTGAATACACTAGAGCGTTAAACGCCTGAAAGTGTACTTGAAAAGCACACTTTCAAAGCAATGTTCTTACAACGCGTCAGAATGCTCCGCCAAATAAGAAGCAACACCTTTAGGAGACGCCTTCATCCCGGCTTTACCTTTTTCCCAACCCGCAGGACATACTTCACCATGCTCATCAAAAAACTGCACCGCATCAATCGTACGCAAAATCTCATCCACATTACGCCCGATAGGTAAATCATTCACAATCTGTGAGCGCACCACACCATTTAAATCAACGATAAATGCTCCTCGCAGCGCAACACCCGCCACAGGATGCTCTACTCCATAAGATTTACAAATCATATGTGTAATATCCGCCGCAAGCGTGTATTGAACCGGCCCAATTCCACCTGACTCCACAGGCGTATTGCGATATGCATTGTGTGTAAAATGCGAATCAATAGAAACCGCAACAACTTCAACATTACGCTCTCTAAAAGCATCCATCCGATGATCCACCGCGATTAATTCCGAAGGGCAGACAAACGTAAAATCTAAAGGGTAAAAGAAAACCAAACCATATTTGCCCTTAAGATGTTCATGCAAATTAAACTTATCAACTATCTCACCCGAAGCAAGCACAGCGGGCACTGTAAAATCAGGCGCTTTAAGACCAACTAACACACTCATATCTCTCTCCAATCAATCGTAAATTACTCTGCAAGAGCCTCTCGCAACAACGACTCCAACTCACCTTGCTCATACATTTCAGCAATAATATCCGAACCACCAATCAACTCACCTTTCACATATAACTGTGGAAACGTCGGCCAATTAGCCACTTGTGGTAATGTTTGTCTAATGTCAGGATTT
>JAHFRX010000134.1:2288-4567 GCA_023266075.1 Legionellaceae bacterium
ATATAGAGCAAAATAGGATTGTCTGCAATCTGTTGCTTAATTTGAGTTATAATATCCATGATATTCCTCTTATCACTAAATTCAACAGTATACAGTATTTTTCAGTGTCCTTAAACGGGCTGAGGATCAATCAATGTTATCATCGATTTTACAAATTTAAGTTGTGCCAACATCAACGCTGTGCAAATAAATAATTTCTTTTCAAGTTACAATAGATAACGTATGATAGGGTGATGAGTTTTGTTTTTCGAGGAAGGCATGATTAAATCGGAACTTATCGAAACACTCGCATCAGAAATCACGCATTTAACTGAGCAACAAGTCTCAGAAGCTGTTAATTGCATGCTTGATTCGATGAGTCAAACACTCATCGAAGGTGGCAGAATTGAGATTCGGGGATTCGGCAGTTTCGCGCTCCGCAAAAGATCGCCAAGACATGCACACAACCCCAAAACGGGCCAAAAAATAACAACTCAGACAAAGCTATCACCTCATTTCAAACCAGGAAAAGAGCTGCGCGCGCGCGTTAATCGGTCAAAGCAACAGCATCCCATTAAAGAAGAATAACGTTTAGTCGGTTAGAACTTCTTCAGAATGCTGTCTTTCATGTGAGCGGCAAAGTCACGCCGGTTTGTCCTTGATACTTCCCTTTTCTATCACGGTAAGACACCGCACAGACTTCTTGGGCCTCCAAGAAAATCACTTGAGCAACACCTTCATGTGCATAAATTTTTGCGGGTAGCGTCGTCGTATTTGAAAATTCTAATGTCACATGCCCCTCCCACTCAGGCTCAAGTGGCGTCACATTCACAATAATCCCACAACGTGCGTATGTTGACTTTCCTAAACAAATTGTCAAAATATTTCTGGGTATTTTAAAATATTCAACCGTTCTTGCAAGTGCAAATGAATTCGGCGGGATAATACACACGTCTGATTGAACATCGATGAAACTGTTCGAGTCAAACGCTTTAGGATCAACAATCGCTGAATTAATATTCGTGAATATTTTAAACTCATTCGCACAACGAACATCATAACCATAACTAGACACACCATACGAAATGATGCGTCCTCGTTCATTTTCTCTTATTTGTTCATGTGAAAAAGGCGAAATCATATCATGTTCTAACGCCATGTGCGTGATCCACTTATCAGACTTAATCGACATCGCCTTGTCCTTCATTAACAAAATTTAGAAATATACACCCAACTGGAATAATACCGTGTCTGAACTACCACCGGTACCTATCGTATTTTGGTTCGTCACGCCTGTAGGTGCGGCTCCATTTGCATATTGGCTCTTAGCATAATCCATATCATGCCGGTACTCAACGCTCTCTATGGTATCACGCCATACTGAAATGTTGTAGACCGCATTGATACGCTGCTCTGCAACATTAAGCGCTAATGCTTCTCCTGTCCATTGATAACCCACACCCACAGAAGAAGGTCTATTAAACGACATAAACGTCACACCTGCTACAAGTTGTGCCGCTTGTGGTTGAGCGCCTTTTCCGTTAAAACTTAAATCCTGCTCACGGAATGACTGTGTTGCGGTCACCCATTCAGCCATAATATTATAACGGTCAAAACTGATACTCGTATGCGCACCAAAACCCGGTATTTTCTTCACATCTTCATTTCCATTTGAAAGCGAGCCAAATCCACCAAATGTTGTGCCTGGCATAGAGCCTGTTCGCTGCATTCCTCCAGCGTTATTCAGCGAGCTAATAAAACTTCCTCCAACTTCGCCTGCAAACTTACGGATCGTAAAAATATAACCTAAATTAGCGCCACCAACGCCTGAACTACCCTGCGTCGTATCTCCAGTAAACCCATAAATAGCAGCAAAAGGACCTGTCGATGTTTGTGACTTGTATCCTAAAATAAATGGTCTATTTTTAGTCCGCGAAATCAGCATCGGTAATGTAGGACTGATCATCGACGTTGAATATCGACCATAAGGGATATAGATTTGCCCCGCCGTGAAATATAAAGGAGAATGATCTAGATCGCCAATATTCACAAACCCCATATTCAAATTAAACGAAGAATTTGCAATACGCTGGCCACTATAAGCCGGTGGAGAAGCATCGTATGCAATCCCCATATAAGCCTCAACTTTATCATTCACAGAAGCGGCAACATCAAGTTCATTTGCGCCCAATGTCACATCACCCTGTGCTGGTTCAACATATCGGCGACCAATTGTTGCGAGTGGCTCTAATTTTCCGCTAATCAACACCACCGGTAAGTTGGGTAAAGGATAATCTAGA
>JAHFRX010000135.1 GCA_023266075.1 Legionellaceae bacterium
TCTTTTTTCATGCGATCCAACAGACGCTTTTCCTGAGCAAGCAATTTTGGCAGGTTAAGAAGCATCGATAATGCAGGGTGCAAATCCTGATTTAACGTGATTTGTTGTGGAATGGATTGGGCAATGCGTTTCCCCATGTATTTTGAGTTTTGATCCACAATGTTTTTTGGCACGATGTCAGCAATCGCACGTTTATGGAGATAGCGTCCCGTTCCACGGTGATATTTTTCACGATTAGGAATGGATAAAAAAGACTGGATCAAACGCACATCCAGCAATGGCCAGCGATAATCGATGCCATAGGTGGCTGCCATCAGTGTACACTCTTCCGTGCGTGTACTCACAAACGGCGCTAAACGGTTTTCAAGTGTGAACCGATCAAGATCGTGGTACCCGTAATCAAATGCGCCTTGGGCATCATGCGCTTCTTTCAGTGCGTAGGCTTGAACCAGATTGTCAGCAATCACATGCTCAGGCCATCTCTTGCGATAGGCGTCTGCCATGTGTGTGTTTTGCACACCCTGGTTTTTAAGATGATGCCAGGAATATTTCAAAAATCGCAATGCACGGGTCACGGAATTGCCGGGTAAATTTTGATACAGTTGTATATATTGTCTGTTTTTAAGACATTCATGTAGATAAAGATAACCATGAATGCTGGTCACAAATTCATCACCGCCAAAGCCTGAGAGCAGAGTTCTTACGCCAAAACGTGACGCCATATCATAAAAAATTTCATGACTCACCGCATTGCCATGCAGCGATGGCGCTCCTAGGGCCGTGAATGGACGCCGCGGATCAGCATCGAACAGAGAAATATTACAGCAAATATAGGTCATGGGAATGCGAAAATGCTGGCTCATCCGTAAAATATGTTTTGGCTCGTGCTCAAAGTAGGCAAACCCGAAAGTATGAAAATCATTAAGCGGCCTTTGATAATGCCTGATGGCATAGGCTGTAACCGTTGATGAGTCAATCCCGCCACTGAGTTCAGAACCCAGAGGATGATCCACCTGCGCCCTGATTTTTATTGCCATATCCAGCTGTTCACGGTAAAAGTCGACGTAATCGTCGGAGGTTTTCAAGTGAATTTTGTTCGTATGAAATGAAAAATAGCGCTTTTTTGTCATCGTGTCTGGTGTAACACAACATTGATGAGCGGGGGAAAGTTTGAGAATGGTGTGATAGGCTGTTTTTTCAAAATCCATGGCCAGAGAGTGATTCAATAAAAACCGGCTTGCCCATTCCATGCGAGGCTTAATCTCTATATTTGGAAGCCGATGAAACAAGGTCATCGACGATGAAAATACAAACACATGTTGATCGTTATAATAATAAAATGGCTTTATCCCCATCTGATCACGTGCACAAAACAGGCGATTTTTTTGGATATCGTAAATGGCGAAGCAAAAATCACCGAATAAATGCAGGGTGCAATCGTCACCAAATTTCAGCCAGGCATGTAAAATCAAAGCTGAATCATGCATTAGGTTTAATTCTTGTCTGGAGATACCGAGCATGTCCGACAGCCCATCTCGATTGTCAAGACGCGCCCACGCGCTAATGACAACTCGTGGAGGCGAACCGATACTGATAAGCTTGGGGTTTAGGTCTGTTTTCTCTACTGTTTGGGCTAACCAGCAATGCGGAAAAGAGGTACTTGTAATATTTTCTTGCAAGGGATAAAGCACTAAATCCGCATGAAGATCTTCGATGGTTTCGCGATAATTCATCGACGGCGTTGTCTTGTAAAAAACACCGTGAATCATGCCGGTTTCTCTGAATAATCAAAACGTTGTGTTTTCATGTGACATCCTCCCTGTTGTATTTTTTAATCCTGTCGAATCGCTGCAAAGCTCCAGTTGTTGTAAGCCTTTCCATTCGTCAGAGACTGAGCGAGATGGCCTTGTGCATCCCATTGCTCATCATGAAGCTCAAAGCCTTGGTATTGCAATTCAGCTCTTAAATCATCTGCCGAATAATGCTCGTGGAGCGTTTTAAAATGGTATTGTAATGGTCCGTAATGAATAAAAACACCACCAGGTTTCAACACTCGCATCACCTCTGGCCATAACTGACTCCATGGTAATACATCGGTAAAATAAATGGATATGATGGCAGAAACGGTTTGATTTGCCAACGGTAAACAACGGGCATCTGCGATGGCGTAAGAAAGGGCGCGAGGAGCGGTGTTGTTTCGTGCGGCATGTTGCATGGATGTGTGAATGAGCTCATATTGCTGCGCATTATGTTCTGCATTTTTGAGCTTAATGTGATAAAAATCAATATGTTGACGTTTTATTTTATGATAGAAGTATCCCATCATCATCGAATGATCGATAGCCAGCGTGTTTTCAAAAAATGGCGATAAATCATAAGCAAATCGCCCCAATCCGGCACCTAAGAACAATGCCTTTTGTGGTGAGTCGCAATACGTCTTAAGAAGTTGCATGACTCGGGAACCAATCGCTGTAATTTCCTCTTGCGCGGGCGTGTTTGAGCCCCAATCTCGTCGCAGGTAGCTTAAACACGTATCCAGGCGATTATAGCTTGCACTTAAACAATCTTCATCCCGTGATGGGGTAGACGCTGTCATTGGAATGGTTGAGATCATGGAAGAAAGCAATCGCGTATTGTGTTCGTAGGCGTGTTGCAATTGAGTCAGGTGCTCCGTGCGAAGTCCTGGGTTGATTTTAATGTATTTTTTGAGTTGAAGTAATCGCTCAATTTTGGTTTGAAGCTCTTTTTTTAAAGCCATGGTGGTTTGAGTCAGATGCAACATTGGCTTGGGCACAAGAATCGCGATGTCTTCATTTAGATAAGGGTATACCGCACCACAGGCCTGGCAGCGCAGTTCGCATACCTGAGACAACAAGGGAGATTGGCAGCACGGTGTAGATAACCCGGGGAAACTCGTGATCAGGCAAAAAGGCAAAGTCAAGAAAAACCGGCGTTGGCAGAGTTGGAAACATGATTCTCAAAGTTATATATAGTTTTTCCAGATATCGGAGCGGAAGGAAGTTTAAAGATGGCTGGGGCAGTATACGGTCGCCTGAGTACTGGCGTACGCTCATCAGACGGTAATTTCACTAGTTCCTGTTCCATGGGTGCTATCCTTGTAGTGTTTTGGTTAGAAGTCCAGAAAATGTTGGTTAGATTCTATCATATGGTTTTTTTTTAGAAAGTCAAACAATAGATAGCTATTGTAAATGAGTATTTTACTTTTCATCAAATGTGTACTATATTTAAACACAAGAGCGATGAAGATAACACTGAACCTTGATATCACAATCTGTGATGGTGTGGTCGGGTTGGAGTGCGGTGTGTAGACCCAGAGATGTTTGGGGAACCTAAAGTACTTCACAGATCACCGTAATTTGTAAAAAGCGGCTCAGCGAGCTGTCATCGCTTGCATTTTATTGTTTTTCGGTTAAAATGATTAACATTTAACCATTAAGTGTTTTTATGTTCAATCTGAAAATTCTTTTTTCCCTGTTGTTTTTTTTTTGTAAATCGCTTCACGCAGCGTCTTATGTTGTACAGATGGAGCATGAGCGTGTAATGATTCAAACAGAACACTACAAAACGGGACCAGCGTTTATACATTTACACCAAAATGAAAAGACAGCCCTCGTGGCTGCGCGGACAGTCATGATGTCGTCCGGCGGTAGTTTGCTGACATTGCGCCATCGCGGAGGACGAAATATTGTTTTTTATGTACAACACCAACGGTATGAGTTTGATCCGAATCGTATTTTTACAGAGAAGGGTATTGAACAGACGCTCCGTACGTATGGTCATTACTCAAAGGCGGCGCATCAAAAGGTGCATGAATTAGCAACAAAGATCAAGCGCCTCATTCCTGAGGGTAAAGTGATTGCAGTGCATAATAATCGAACTTACTCTCTTAAAAATTATGATACAGGACAAGTGCTTGCGTCTGAAGTACGTGCAATACATGTGGATGAAAAACAATTTTATCGCAATTTTTTCTTGGTGACACAAAAAGATGACTTTTTACGCTTAAAACGATTAAACTACAATAGCGTTTGGCAAGCAAGGCACCCCAAAGATGATGGTTCTCTCTCGGTTTACTTGGCAAACAGAGCGTATATTAGTGTGGAAGCCGGGCACCATCAACTGCAATCACAAATTCGAATGCTGAATGAAATTGCTTAATTATAAATCAAAAATAATACAAATTAATCATTATAGCCTATACTAAAAGTGACGTTTATCAATAAGTTTGGTATCTGGCGTGTTGGAGTTGGTATGAGAGGCTGGTTGATTTATAAAAGAAGCGCAAATGAGCTCACGGCGGATGATCATGGCATTAACCGTTTATTGTACACCGCTCAGAAGCAGGGTGTCGTGTTTGAGGTATATAAGCCAGAGCAGTTTGATTTATTGTCCTCAGATAAAGAATCGAATGTCGTCTTGATTGATGAAAAACGCGTCGAGCTGCCGGATGTTGTCATTCCTCGTACGGGGGCTGAGAGTAGCTATCTTGCTTTAGCAGTACTTCGCCATTTGGA
>JAHFRX010000136.1 GCA_023266075.1 Legionellaceae bacterium
TCAGGAGATACATTGAACAGCAGCGGACTCCTCACTAATCTCAACAGCATGGACGGCTGCGCCGTCCGCGCTATCCATCCCCGTCCTGAAGGACGAGGTTTTTCGCGCAAATCTGATAAACTGATGCGACATCGGTATCCGGTAATAAAATTGCGGAAAAGTTGATTTTACATAATTTCCCGCAAAAAATAAACAGTAATAATTTTGCGGGAAATTGAGTTTTATTGATTTTCCGCAATTTGATCAGTTCAGCTGAATGATCCACACGCTATATTATCACTCGACATAGCGGTTTAAATTCACAGGTGGTGCAGAGTGATGTTCGGATCGGTGCAGGATAACAATTACCCGTTTGAAATTCTTGAGCGAGCGCTGTCAATTGCTCATGCCAGCGCGCTCGATGTGAGGCCCAAGAGCACCCATCTTTGAGCTGGTGTACGCCTAAAAGTGTTGTGTTGTCGGTTAAACCTGCGCATTGAATTTTTCCATGACAAAGTTCAATAAACATCATGCCATGAATGGCGTCGTCCAGTAATGCATATAACAATAATTGTGGCTCCTCTGGACGCTCTTCGTTCCATGGCTTTTGAGTAGGTAGGCGACTCTTGTAATCAATCACCCATTTTTCTCCCGTGTCGAGTCTATCGAGTCTATCAAGTTTGACTTGAAAAGTGAGGCCTGCCAACGTTATTTCGGCCTTTTTTTCAAGGGCCTCAATATAAAAGTTTGGACGAGTTTTTTCAAAATCAAGACAGGAAAGCGTGAGTTCCGTGAGGCGTTGTAACTCTAATGTTTTCAATAATAGCGGAAATGAGTCGCCGTGAATTTTTGTAAAAGGCGTTAATACTTCAATGATGATATGTTCGAGCAATGGATGTAGTTTTTGTGGAGGCATATTCAATAATTGCTGTTGTGATTGTAAGTGCTGCCAAAGTTTTTCTAAGACAAGATGGAGGATTTGTCCACGCTCTTTCGGATCTAAGCCTTCTGATGTTTCATTATCTTTCTTCAGATGTAGGCGATGTGCTGCAAAGGCTCGAAATGGACATTTTGCTTGATTTGCTAGTAATGCGGTGCCACCACCACATTTTTCTTGAGGTTGGAGCGGTAAAAGATAATTGTCGCGGACATGGTTGAGCTGATGTGTCATGGTGGGTGTGATGAGATATTTCAAAGCGTAAGGTAGGTTATGTAAAAATGGACTGGGAAGACACGGAGTATCGTTATTAAATCTTGCATGGCTAAAGATGTGCGAAGCGCTTCCTGCAATCAGCCGTTGAAAAGTTTGTGTGGCATACTTCATTTCTCGTTCGTGATTGGCATGCGGCATATTTAATGATTTTTGAATAGAAATCGGGATAAAGGCAGAGCATTGACCTCGTTGTGGAAAGGTTTGGTCAGTCATATGCATGACCCAAAGATGGTCAAAAGTGCATCCGGATGCTTCAAGTAGGCCAAGAATATGAATGGATGCTTGTCGTCGTTCTGGCTGAAAACTTGAAATATTCGCTAATTCTTGAATTGTTTCTAGAGCCTCCTGTTGTGTCATCAAGTGTGTTAGAAGCGCTAATTCTCGAAATTCATCAAAAAGATAAATGAAGCGTTGTAAGCATTGGTAGCTTGCTGAGTCAAGCTCAATTGCACCTGGAAAGCCCAATTGTTTTAATCGGCGTTCAAAATGCGATAGCCACTCGGATAAAGTGGCGCTATCAGGATAAGGGTCGAGAGACATGAGCATCGTTTTTAAAGCGGATGCAGGTAGATTTTGTGTAAAATAAGACCACTTAATTGAATCATTGGAAAGGTGTGGTAAATCTTGTATCCACTGCGTGTATTGAATGTATTCTTGTGGCGTTTTATCGAGATAAGGTGAGGTCAATAGTAAACGAAGTTGATGTTGTGTGATAGACGTGAGATCTAAAGTTAACCAAGTAAGTGCATGTGCAACAATGGGGTATGTGGATAGTGGTTGACTAAAAGAAATATTGATGTCTTGAAGATCAAAATCATGGCTGATGATGCGTGCGATATATTGTGCTTCGTCTTTCAGCGTAGGCACGACAATACCAATACGTTGTAGCGAGTTGCTTTTCTTTTTGAGCCATTGACACAACTGTAGGTATTCATCGTTGATTTCTTCGACATTGAGTTGATAGGGTGTCGCGGCACGTTGTACAAGGTCTTCTGTTAGACACGGGTACCCACGTGTTTTAAATGTAGTGTGTAAAGCGCGTTGTGCTGGTGTGTAATCATCGAAACAAAACCAGACCAGTGTATTGGGGAGTGTTAATTGCGCTAAGTATGGTTGCAGATAAGCAGGAAGGTGATATTCGCTGATAGCGTTGAGTGTTTGAAGTTGATTTTCAACATGATGTACCCAGTGTAAAAAGTGCTGATGTTGTGCTAATTGCTGAAATGCGTCTTCTTTAAGATTAACATGCCAAGTATGACAGAGTGCCCATGCGTTGATGATTTCCTGAAGTAAACCCTCTGTACAAGGATAGTCAGATGTTGCAAGCGCTTGACGCCAGAGTTTTCGCAGGTGGATGGGACTCAATAATACAGGATGTGGGTGTGTAGGGTGTTGAAAATGTGTTTCAAGAAAAAGATAACGCAAAAATTCGGGATAAGAAAAAGCGCATGGTTTTTCAAGACAGGATGCGGGTTGTACCATTGCAAAATGTGTCAATAACTCATGACTCAAACGATTATTGGGTGTGATGACGATAGCCCCTTTCATCAAATGTTCTACAGCGCTTTGATAAGGATGCATCAGGAGAGCTCCTTACGCAGTGCAAAAAGCAGAACCGGTAAATCATCGCCTGCTTGCTGTCTTGATATCGACGTTTCTTCATGTACGATGCGTAGCTGATAGCATTGAGCAAGTTCATGAAGATATGTGGCGTGATGTGCAAACCGCGCGCTTTTTTGCAGTTGATATGGATGAATGTGACTGACTTCAATATTGAAAACAAATAATCCATTGGCGGCTAAATGCGGCGATAAAGCTGCAAAGAGAGGTGCTAGTTCACCCAAGTAAGGTAACACATCAGCACTTACAATGAGATCATAGATGTCTGTGGTATGTGTTAAAAAATCAACTAATTCAGATTCAATCAGTTGATCATAAATACTTTTTTTGCGCGCTTCGTTAAGCATTTTTTCAGAAATATCAACACCAGTGAGTTGTTGGCTCATGTCACGTAAATTCACACCACTTAATCCCGTGCCACATCCTAAATCTAACGTATGGTGAATCGTATACGCCGGAATGAGTCGGTGAATAAGGTGTGCGATGATTTGAGGGAGTTGATAGTGAAGCGTTTGTTGTAAGTGCATGTCATAATATAACGCATAATTGTTAAATAAATGCTTAGCGTAGTCAGGGCTTGTTGTGCTGGTGACATGACCTTCTAGAGCGTTCAACATATGTGCACAAGAAGCATCGGTTGGGTTTTCTTGATGTGCCAGTTGAAGTAAGTATTTCGCTTCAGAATGCTGATTAAGACGAGAGAATATCGCTGCTTGATTAATGAGCGTTGCAAAATGTCGAGGGTCTTTTTTTAAGCGCGCTGTGAAATAACGTTGTGCTTTATCAAGATGGCCC
Source organism: Legionellaceae bacterium (assembly GCA_023266075.1). Taxonomy (GTDB): domain Bacteria; phylum Pseudomonadota; class Gammaproteobacteria; order Legionellales; family Legionellaceae; genus JAGVJT01. Next base: position 3,608 of record JAHFRX010000136.1, read on the forward strand.
AACGCCATCTCAGCGACGCCTGCATTATAAAGATATTCCTGATTGAGGGGGTCTTTTTGAAGTAAAATGGTGTAGTGCGTGAGTGCATTTTCATAACGGTCATGATGAATAAATGTGGCCGCTAAATTATTACGCGCATCAATATTATCCACATCATGAAGTAAAGCTTCGGTAAAATGATGAATCGCTTCCTGTCCTTGATTTTCTCTTAATGCAATGACACCTAAATTGATATGCGCATGAACATTTTGAGGATACAGCTGAAGCACTTGCTGAAAAGCTGCTTTGGCAATGGGATACTGTTGTTCATCTAACGCCAAAATGCCCAAATAAAAATATGCTTGCTGGAATTCAGGGCATAACTCGATAACATTTTTAAACTGTGTTTGAGCGGCTTCTTTTTTTTGGTAAGCTAAGAACAAGAGTCCTAGATGGTAATGTGCCTGTGTGTAATCAGGGGCTAAGTGAAGTGCTAAGTTGTAATGCGTTAAAGCGTTTGAAAATTGATGTAACTGCGCATATAAATTAGCCAGATTATGATGTGCCTCTGGATATTGTGGGTTGAGTTTTATCGCTTCTTTATAGTGTTTCTCAGCGTCATTAAGGGCGCCAATTTTTTTGTATGTATTTGCTAAATTATTATGTAAAGACGGATCGTGTGGTGTGAGATCTAATGCCTTCTTAAAGAGTAAGAGTGCATGAGGCATATTATTTGCTTCAATTGCAGCAAGACTTTGGTGAAGTAGTGTGTCAATGTCGTTTTGCATAGTCATTCTAAAGCGTGATGGGTGAAGTGATTTTACAAGATATTACAGTCGCTGTAATTGATTTTTCAAGGAGTGAAAATGACACCACGACAAAAAAAGTGTTTTGAAATTTTGATGTATCACTTTGA
>JAHFRX010000137.1 GCA_023266075.1 Legionellaceae bacterium
GGATCATAATAGCGCACGGAAAATCCAAATGTGTTTAAGCGAGCAGCGACTTTTTGGCCTACACAACCAAGACCAATGACGCCTGCACGTTTTTTTGAAAAATGCCGATGATTGAAAAGCCAAGACAGTGTACTTGTGACATAGTCTGCGACAGCGTGTGCGTTGCATCCTTTAGCATCAAAAAGCGTGATGTGTTGTTTATTCAGATAATCGACATCAATATGATCAATCCCACTACTTGCTGTAGCTACACATTGAATTGACGTGTTGGCGAGAAGATCTGAGTTGACTGTAAGCGTTGAGCGACATAACAAAATATCATGCGAGGGGAGGTGATATTGAAGTGAAGCGAGATCATTGTAACGCGTTATTGTAAAGGGTGGATGAAATATCTCAAGTAATGGCAAGGTATTGTCAGCGAGTATTTTGAGCATCAACAGGCATTTTCCTTGATAGATTGAAAGAGAAGAGTATAATCGACACTCTTCTTCATGACTAGCTTCGCTGAGAGCAAGATGGCGCAACCGCTGATTTCTATTACGAGAAAGCATGCACTTTCTTTTGCAGCTTTCTTGGTACTGTATGAGTTTTTAACGTACATTGCCAATGATATGATCATGCCTGGCATGATTAATGTTGTGAGTACTTTTCATGGAAAAGAGTCCGATATTGCGACATCGCTGACATTATACATTTTGGGTGGCGCCTCTTTGCAGCTTTTTTTAGGCCCTCTTTCCGACAACTATGGTCGACGTCCGGTGATGCTGACGGGTGCGGTCGTATTTCTTTTGTTCACGATTATGATTGCATGCTCTGTGTCAATGCAACAGTTCTTAGCCGCCCGCTTTTTTGAAGGGATGGGTTTATGTTTTATTAGCGTGATTGGTTACGCAACGTTACAAGAAATTTTCGAAGAAATGGACGCTGTTAGACTGATGGCGATGATGGCGAATATTTCTATTTTAGCGCCATTACTGGGTCCTCTAGCAGGCGCTTTGTTTGTACATTACCTCAACTGGCGTTTTATTTTTATTATTATCGCTGTGTTTGCATTTGTTTCAACCTGTGGATTGTGGCGGAAAATGCCCGAATCGGTTGGAGAGATAAAGCGCGATGGGAGTATGATTCCTCGTGTACCATTATCCCCCAAAACGATTCTCCATAATTATAAACAATTATTGATGAATCCAGCTTTTATGTTCGCATCAGTAGGGTTAGGTCTTGCCGGTCTTCCGTGTGTTGCATGGATTGGCTTAGCGCCCATTATTCTGGTTACTGTGGGTAAGTTGACGCTCATTGGTTATGGCGTGTGGCAGATTCCTGTATTTGGTGCCATTATTGCGGGTAATTTTACCTTACGTCATTTGACACACTCTTTTTCGCTTGGAAAATTAATAAAAATTGGCTCAATCATTATTGGAAGTGGCTTATTCTTGATGCTGTTATTGAGTTGTTTATTTGGCGAGGCGTTTATTTGGCTTATCCCAGGATTGATTGTTTATTTCTTTGGTTTAGGTATGGTGGGCTCGCCGTTGAGTCGATTTATTTTATTTTCAACGAGCGTTGCAAAAGGCACGACGTCTGCATTGATGAGTATGATTCTGATGTCTGTTCAAGCGATGGGCGTGCAGCTTGCGAATATTCTTTATGCAACGCATTCTAATCTAACATTGGGTTACTATTGTTTTGGTGTGGGTATTTTCTATTGGGTAATGATGTATGCTGCTTCTAAAAAGAAAAAACAGCATACAATCGGATGATTATTTTTTGCAGCAACACTTTAAAAACATATTGTATAACCATGCAATTAAAAGACCGATAATCAACGCGTCGATAAAGCCCATAGCCCCACCAATCACACTACCGATAATCGATGGTTCATAGCCAATGTACATAATACCCATGGACGTTACAAATGCAGAGCCGTATTCGAAAAAATGTGCCAATAAACCCATTAAAAAAACCATAGCACCCCAAATAATACCCATAGACAATCCTAACGACATTGGACTGAGTCTAGATGTAGATGTAGTCATTACACATGCTCCTTATGTTAGCCACGTTGCACTATAAAATCAAAAGTGCGTGATCCAATGTAACGAATCGTTTATGCTCTTGTCTATGATTTTTTAGAATTTTTATCGATGAGAATTGCAGGGATTGATGAAGTGGGACGAGGTCCGCTGGCGGGGCCCGTGGTTGCGTGTGCTGTCATTTTAGAGACATCCATACCGGGTGTGACAGATTCTAAAAAGCTGAGCGAGGCAAAACGTTATCGATTGGCAAAAGACATTGCGGCGCATGCTGTTTGTTATGCATATGGACGTGCTGAGGTGCATGAAATTGACGCGTTGAATATTCATCAAGCAACATTGCTTGCGATGAAGCGTGCTCTTTTAGGGTTGTCTATCCGTCCTGATCAACTATTTGTTGATGGTTTATTTGTGCCAGAAACCGATATTCCTGCAAAAGCAGTTGTAAAAGGTGATGCATTGATTGAGGTGATTGGTGCCGCATCTATTTTAGCAAAAGTGTGTCGTGATCAAGAGATGATTACATTGGCTGAACAATATCCTGGCTATGGATTTGAAAAACATAAAGGATATCCCACAGCGTTACATCGAGATGCTCTGGCGCGACTCGGGGTGACAGAAATTCATCGTCGGAGCTTCGCGCCAGTTGCTAAACTTCTAACCAACTTAGACTGAGCACGTGGCTTCAACAGTGCTGTCGCCTAAATTTTGAATATTCACTTTAGTGCCTGGTTCAGCGCGTACTGTGAGTGATTTTTCACCATGAATTACCACAGAAGTGGATTGACCTTTATCAAGTTTTTTCCCGTTGACGGAACCATTATTTTCCAATACATGAAGTCGTATGGTATTTTTTTCTTCTTCTTTTGCGTGGACAACGCAATTTGCATTTAAAGTGAAAGAAAAGTTATTTTCAATCAGCTTAGATCCATGTGGTGCTAATGTAAGGTCCATGCTTTGTGCATGCGCCGGTTGAATAAGAACAGCAAGTAATACCACAGTGCTTAAAAGACCAATCATGATGTGTTTCATACAGGCTCCGTTGTATTAAAAACGATAAATTAGATGTAATTTTATACAAATAAGCTTAAGAGAACCTTAAGCATCGCTTGTCTAGCCTACTTAGCTTCGTAGCGTATCGAACAAGATACGGTGTGAATGAATCGACATTAAAACACCAAAATTGGCCATAAATGTGACTAATGCTGTTCCACTGTAGCTAACAAGAGGGAGGGGGATACCGACAACGGGTAAAATACCCATCACCATACCAATATTGACGATGGCTGAGAAAAAGAAAGTCATCCCCAAACTTGCGGCAAGTAAGCGCGTATATGTTGATTGAGCTTTTCGTGCGATGTATAGGCTTCTAAATGTAATGCTCATGATCAGTGTAATGATGATGACACACCCAACAAATCCAAATTCTTCGCCGCCGACGGCGAAGATAAAATCTGTGGCATGCTCAGGCAAAAAATTTAAATGCGCTTGGCTTCCCATGAGCCACCCTTTACCAAATAATCCGCCAGAACCAATAGCAATCTTAGATTGAATGATGTGATATCCACTACCCAAGGGGTCGTGCTCTGGATTAATCAGTGTAATCAGCCGTTGCTTTTGATATTCATGTAGCGCATTCCAGAGAAAAGGTGCTGTGATGGCTAATCCACCGGCGAGTGTCAACAAAATACGAAGTGAAATTCCCGCTAGAAAAATAACACAAATCCCACTGATACTGACCATGATGGCCGTACCTAGATCAGGTTGTTTTGCGATGAGTAATGCCGGGATAAAAATAAAGAGCGACACAACCAAGAGTGATTTAAAATCAATCGGTAGCGTCTTACGGTCCAGATACCAAGAGGCCATCATGGGAACGGCGAGTTTCATAATTTCAGAGGGTTGGAAGCGAAATACCCCTAAGTCGAGCCAGCGCTGAGCACCTTTTCCAATTTTACCGATGATCATGACAGCAATTAATAATAATAATCCAGAAAAATAAAGTGTCGGCGTCCAACGTTTATATTTGTGAGGTGGGATAAACGCCAGAATAACCATAATCACTACTGCAAGTAAGAGTCGCATGCCTTGCCTTAATAGCATATTATAGTTTTCATTCGATGCGCTGTAGAGAATCACGAGACCAAAAGCGATGAGCGCTAGCAATAATCCTAGTAAAGGCAAGTCGATGTATAATGAACGACCTGTCAGTCGATACATTGGATGTTGTTGAGTTCGATTCATGAGGATTCTTTTTCATCTCTGGTGTTAAAGTAAGCATCAAAAATTTTCCGCGCGATTTGTGGTGCATTACTCTCATGCTCGACCACAACGGCAACGACAATTTCTGGGTTTTCAATCGGTGCAAATGCAATGAATAAAGAGTGGTCACG
>JAHFRX010000138.1 GCA_023266075.1 Legionellaceae bacterium
TACCTAAGATAAAGATGGTGCCTGAATCTATTGTCGATGTGGGTGAAAGTACGATAGCGCGATTGAGTATTTTTAGTCAGAAGTGTGGCGATCCCATCATGCGCTTTGCCACCTGTTGCCTTGAGCTTGGCAAAGCGAAAACCTTACCCAAATATTGGCCTTTTCACCCTGATGAAATCACTGAAGGTGTGGCAATATTGTCACGATTTAGTCAGTGGCTTAAAATACCGAATGTTTATCACGCGTTAGCTGAATTAGCGATCAAGTGGCATGCAGAGATTGCACGCCTTTTCTATTTGACACCTCAAGAGATTCTAATCGTTTTAAGTCAAACGGATGCTTGGCGAAGACCTATGCGTTTTCAAGCATTATTAGATGTTACAGAAACTTGGCATTTGAATGTATTGACGACGCAGCATTGGGAAACATTAAGATCGTGTACATGTGAGCTATCTTCTTCTTTTATCGCGCAACATCGAGGAGAGGCGTTGAGAGAGGCAATCGCCTTAAAGCGATTGGAATTGATTGAACAACAACTGCAGCAATGGGAATAAAATGAAAAATAATCAAAATTTGATCTGGATTGATTTAGAAATGACAGGATTGTCTCCTGAGGAAGATAAGATCTTAGAAATTGCAACCATTGTTACAGACAAAGATCTGAATATACTCGCTGAAGGTCCAGTGATGGCGATTTATCAATCTAAAGAGCGCTTGGCATTGATGGATGCATGGAATACAAAACAGCATCATGCTTCAGGGCTGGTGTGGCGCGTTTTAGAAAGTTCTTGGGATGAAAAAAGTGCAGAAGCGGTCACGCTTGAGTTTTTAAAAGCGTATGTTGATGTTGGAAAATCACCCATGTGTGGTAATACCATCTGTCAAGATAGGCGTTTTTTATGTCGTTATATGCCAGTATTGGCTGATTTTTTTCATTACCGTAATTTAGATGTGAGTACATTGAAAGAGCTCGTGTTGCGATGGCGCCCAGAGTTGATGTCTGGTGTGAAGAAAGATTCTAAGCATTTGGCTTTGGAGGATGTTAAAGACTCTATTGAAGAATTGAAGTATTATAGAAAGCATTTTATACATTTCTCTAAGGAATCGCCGCATGTTTGAGCGAGAGAGACTTATTTTACCGAATGGTGCGAAAAAGCTATTGTTGCATTCTTGTTGTGCGCCTTGTTCAGGGGAAGTGATGGAAGCATTACTTGTTTCTGAGATTGATTTTTCAATTTTCTTTTACAACCCCAATATTCACCCGGTGCAAGAATATGAGCTGCGCAAGCAAGAAAATATATGGTTTGCCGAAAAACATGGGATTCCTTTCATTGATGCAGATTATGATAAAGATCATTGGTTTTTGCGTATCAAAGGGCTTGAGTGGGAGCCTGAGCGTGGAGCACGTTGTACGGCGTGCTTTGATATGCGTTTTGAACGAACAGCATTGTATGCTGATGAGCATGGATTTCCTGTGATGAGTAGTTCATTGGGGATCTCGCGTTGGAAGGACATGAATCAAATTAATACGTCTGGCGAGCGTGCGGTGGCACGTTATCCTGGATTAATTTATTGGACATACAATTGGCGTAAAAATGGTGGCGGTGAACGTATGTATGAAATTGCAAAGCGTGAAAATTTTTACAAACAAGAGTATTGTGGATGCGTATATTCGTTGAGGGATACGAATGCGTGGCGACAGCAAAATCAACGTTGTCGCATTAAGATTGGTGTGAGTTATTATCAAAATCCTGCTGAGGGAAATGAAGGGGATACAGAATGAAGTTATTGCGTTATGGTCATCGGGGAGAAGAAAAGCCTGCGTTGCTAGATGAACAAGGAAATATACGCGATTTGTTTCATTACTTGAATGATTTTGATCCAGAAACACTCAGTGATCCTTCTTTACTCGCGCAATTGTGTGCGTTAAATCCTGAACATTTACCATTGATTGATGCTTCTGTGCGTGTGGGTGCGTGTGTTGCGAATCCTGGGAAAATTGTATGTGTGGGTTTAAATTCAGTGATGCATGCTCAACAAATGGGTCTTCATCCTTTGCCAAATCAGGACATGGTCTTGTTTTTGAAAGCGACCTCAGCAATATGTGGTCCCAATGACGCGATTCTTTATACTAAAACGATGCAAAAGTTAGATTGGGAAGCAGAGTTAGCTATTGTGATTGGTAAAAAGGGTAAATATATTCCTGAAAGTGAGGCGCATGAGTATATTTTTGGCTATACCTGTATGAATGATCTTTCAGAGCGCTATTGGCAATTTGAAACAGCGGATAAACAATTTACAAAGGGTAAATCGTTTGATAATGCCGCACCACTTGGCCCTTATCTTGTTACACGCGATACATTTCGAACATCGGAACATTTAGAGATAAAGCTCTGGGTGAATGACGTATTGAGGCAAGATTTTAGTACAGATGAATATATTCACCAAGATACCTCGGTTGTGAGTTATGTGAGTCAATTTTTTACACTGTATCCCGGCGATATTATTTCTATGGGTACAGGCACTGGAAATGCGGCAACTTGGGAGAATCAATTTCTAAAGCCAGGCGATGCTGTGAGGCTATCTATCCAAGGCATAGGCGAGCAGTTGCAAGCAGTGATTGATGAATAGTTTTTTGATCAAGCAATACCTAGCGCGCGTCTCAATCCTTCCCGATAAGCGATGTTAGCTCCTTTTTTGTCTTCTAATTCATCCAATAATTGCCCAATAGTGAAGTAACCTTCGGGCGTTGTTTCAAACGAGATTTTGGTGTGAAGTTCATTAATTTGATATGCGTGTTGTTTTTTGAGCGCCTGTTTGGCTTTGCGTTTTAGTCGCCAGTAATGCCAGCGCTGAGGAATATGCGCTATCCAATTGAGTGTGATGAGAAAGAGATGCAATACTAAGAAAATAAAGAGAAGTGCAATAAACATTGTCCAAACAGTAGCTTCAACCGTCCAGTGATTCAGTGCAATCAACACATAGCCAGTGTCCTCGTGTAGCTGTACGCCTAACCAAATTGAGCCTAGTAAAAGTAAAAAAATAAGTAGCGTACGGATCATGATGCAGCTCCTGGTTGAGCGGGTGTCATATTTTTGATAACTGTTTCAAGTAAAGGTAGAGATTCGTTTGGAATAGCCGGGTTCGTTTGAAGTGCTATGGTTTGAAGTTGCTCGAGTTGTTTGAGGATAATTGTGACTTTGTCATTTTTAGTATCAAAAGCGCGACAGATATTTTCATATGCTTGTTTTAGAGCGAGTTGATAAATGGTGTTGTTTTTCTCAAGAACCGCCCACTCTGCTTCTTGTAAATTGAGGCGAATAATTTCTTTTTGTACCGTTTGGAAAGCAGGGCTCATAAGAGGCTCCAGCGGGCTCTCATGATAACGGATCACAAAAAATTGCTGAAATGATAACAGCGTTTCTTTTAAACGTCCGCGCCAAGTTTCCGGTACGGGTGCAGGTGTTGTTGGTGTCGGTTTACGCGTTTGAGTGTGGATGGGTTTTGTAAACGTATCCGTGGCAACAAGTTGCTGTAGTGCATCGAGTTGACTCAGTAACCCCGGGACATCCAGGATTGTAGCTGTTTGTTCTTCAGAAATTTCACGTGCCAAAGCTTGTCGAACAGAGAAAAGTTGTGCCTGACTTTGCTTGGATAAAAAGCTATCGGCCTGTTGTAGCAGTGCGATAGTTGTCGCTGTGTCATCGCTCCATTTTGCATTCAACTGTGCTAATTGAATAGCATATTGCGCTTTATATAAAGACCACTGCTGATCAGTGTTCATTGCATCACGTGTATTTATTTTTGAAAGTTCAAGTTTAAATTCATCGATTTTTTTTGTTGTCTTGGCCATGGTTATTTGTTGATGCGTGTCGATTGTTTCAAGATGTAAAACAAGTTGCTGTTGTGTGATATAAAAAAAGCGTCCAGCATACAGTACGCTACCGATAACCAACAGTAACACGAACCATAATAGCAGTTGACCTCGTGGATTTTTGTGATCAGGTGTCTTTATTACATCGTTCATGAGTAAAATCCTTAAGTGTATTCAACAAGTTGTCATAACTTGTCACGATCATTGTTTTAATCTTTGCATGCTTTAATGCCCGCGCAATTCTTTCACTGATGACAAAGAAAGGCTTACTGATGAGCCAGTCATGCATTGCTTGATGTTCTTCAATTGACTTAAATAAATGTTGGAGTGCTGTGGCACTTGTGATGATTATCATATCGATTGCATCCTGTTGCCACAAGAGGTGAAGTTTTGAAGAAGCAGATTGCACACCTTGTCTACGATAGACCGCTTTTGTATTTACATGAGCTCCGCGTATTCGCAGTGTTCTTGCAAGATGCTGTAACCCACCGACACCTTTAATCA
>JAHFRX010000015.1 GCA_023266075.1 Legionellaceae bacterium
AAAAGGCCGACAAGCACGACGATGATCGGGCGTTGTTCTATTGTCCATCTGGCACAACTGCTCATCTGTTGCCAAAGCACCCATCACTCGAAAGCCTTCGATAATATCAGGCACCACAGCCGCCTCAGCGCCGCCAACAACCGCAACTCGCGAACGACCCGACTGAATATCTTGTATCCCAAGCTTTAAGTTATAGAGAAACGTTGCACAAGCACCAATATTATGTCCTGTTACACCAACATTGTTAATGATATAACTATTTACAAAATCAGCTGACATTTCAGCCAAGGAGAGCGCCATCATTTTTGAGTTAACGCGATTTCCCACTAAAGGTTGGGCAATAACACCGGCAAGTGAATGCTCATCAATTTGCGACAATGCACTCCCCGCATACACTGAGATTTGATCAGGCCTAATATGATCAAATAAACTCAACCATTCAAACCCAAGAGAATTTAACGCATCAGACATCCCGTAAACAGCGAGCTTCAGCCCACGAGGATGATGATGTGCGTTATAAAGTTTATCTAAATCAAACCCTCTTGGAATCATCCCGGCACTCGAGACACCCAGTGGAAGCTTGTCTGGCAACAACATCTCCATCGGCTCTTTTAACGTTAAACGCACATCATGATCATTTACGGGTTCTACATTAAAATGCGCCAATAATACATCCGATAATTTTGATTTTTTTACGACGAGATCTGCGGCCGTATTTACTTTTACACGGTGATGATGCAGTATTTCTTCCGGATTAAAGTGCTCAATTCGGCGTACTAAAGTGCCTTCTTGAATCTGTTGAATTATCGCAGGCGTCAACTTATTTGTTTGAGATAACTGCATACGGTGCGCTAAATCAAGCCATGTGCGTTGAAGTACGTCCTCTTGCAATACCTCATGAATCATCCTTTTGTAACCATGAAAGCCAGAACTACGTCCCGCCGCATTCATTCCGCCCATACCAACAATAACGGGTAATCTTATCATCTTTATTCCTAATCTAAAGCATCAAGCACACCAATAGCATCTAACCATGCTTGCGTCGGCATCATTAATTATTGTATTCGCATCATCCAGATACGTGCCGTCATGATATCACTCCTGAGTGCTCACTTGTAGAAAAAGATAAAATATGTTATCCATATAAAAATACTTCAATAGAAACACGTCGATAAGGACATCAATATGCGAGGAAATGAAGTTAAAACAATTCTTTTTTCTACGCTATTGTTAGCGCACTTTCCCTGCTTTTCTGCAACCAAAACATTTTACACGCTTTCACGAGCTCAAGATTTTCAAAGTTATGCGAAAGGCGACTATTTCATTCAAATGGGGAATTTTTCGCAACAATTAAATGCAATAGAATTTGAGCGAAACATCAAAAAATTCGTGCAGTTTCCTGTCGCCACTCACCACTCCAATCATCATTTTATCGTGATCGTAGGACCTATGCACACCGATAAAGAAGTGAGAGAGGCCGGTCAACAGCTTTCAAAAACAAAAAAACACGCTGAGCCGATCTTCCTCGTGAGCCCTCCGCCAATCAGTTTCACCGATCAGATTTTTCCAAGTAACGACGCTAAAACAGGTAGTGACGTTAAAATGGGCGCAATTGAAATACCATGGTTCATTGGTCTCGGGGCTGGTGTCCAACAACTTAACATTGTAAATCCAATTTATGTTGCCAATGGTTCTAGTTTTACATACCCCTACAATTACGATAAATTTTCAACACAAACAAACGCTCAAGCAGTCGTTGCTGCAGAAATTGGCTATCGATGGAAAAATACTTCTCAATGGATTCCAGGACAAAAGTGGTTTCCAGGATATGCTATAAGTTTGTACTACAACCATCTTTTTTCAACGAATGTTGGCGATCAAATCGAACAATACTCGACACCTGCATTCACTAATTATCGTTATACCTGGAAGGTGTCTGCCGATGCGCTATTAGCCATCGCAAAACTCAATTTAATTGAATATCAACAATTCATCCCCTTTATTCAAGTAGGTCTTGGTGGTTCTTTTAACCATGCGACGCAATATGGTGAGACGGCCTACTCCAATGTAACAAAACGTATCAATCCAGCTTTCGGTGACAACACCATTGGTGCTTTTGCTTATGATTTAGGCGCTGGTGTAGATTGGCAATTCAGCCCCCAATTTAGTTTATCCTTGCTCTACCAATTCCAAAATCTTGACCGTGTAGAATCTCGCCCGGGTGCTTCAACATGGCGTAGTGACACACTAAACTCAAGTAGCTATCAAACCAACCTTGCACTCTTGAAATTAGATTATTACTTTTCGCTTTAATTTAGCGAAAAATATGCGTATTCTATTCGGACGCTGCGATAACGATTGAGAAAAAACGTGTTAACCACAATAGCGCACTTTGACGTTCAATATATTCAGTTTTTAAATCCAAACGGTGAATATCAAGGCGTCTTACCAGCATTTGCAGAAGATAAAACCATACTTTTACACCTTTATCGAACAATGCTCAAAACACGTGCTTTTGATAAGAAAGCCATTGCTTTGCAGCGCACGGGTAAAATGGGGACGTATGCTCCTATCACCGGTCAAGAAGCTATTTCAACAGCAATTGGGCATGCAATGCGCCCAGAAGACGTTTTTGTTCCTTACTACCGAGATTATGCTGCACAGTTTCAACGGGGTGTAAAAATGTCTGAGATTCTAAGTTATTGGGGCGGCGACGAGCGCGGCAGTCAGTTTGAACATTGCCCGAATGATTTTCCAATTTCAGTACCTATCGCTTCCCAATGTTTGCACGCGGTAGGTGTTGCTTTTGCTTTTAAACATCGTGAACAACCTCGAGTAGCGGTCGTATGTATCGGTGATGGCGGCACATCAGAGGGTGATTTTTATGAAGCAATTAATGTTGCTGGATGTTGGAAATTGCCTGTTGTTTTTATCATTAATAACAATCAGTGGGCAATTTCCGTCAATATTAAAAAACAAACAGCAACCGAAACGCTTGCGCAAAAAGCAATCGCAGCCGGATTTACAGGGATACAAGTCGATGGCAATGATATTTTAGCAACACGACATTGCATTGGTGAGGCGATAGAACATGCACGCAAAGGAGGCGGTCCAACGCTGATTGAAGCATTGACGTATCGTTTATCCGATCATACCACGGCTGATGACGCTACACGCTATCAATTGAAACAAGAAGTCGATGAAGCGCTCACACGTGAACCAATGACACGATTTAAATCTTTCTTGATACAACAAGGGTTTTGGTCAGAGGCTCAAAATGAAGCACTCGCGCTTGAAATTAATCAAGAAATACAAGCGGCAGTAGATGAATACTTAAATAAAGAAATCCAACCGATTATTGCCATTTTTGATTATCACTATGCTACATTACCCGAGTATTTGATTGAGCAACGAGCAACTGCATTGGAGGAGGCAAATGCCTGAAATTACGTTAGTTGAGGCTGTCACGCAGGCATTGGCTTATGAGTTAGAACATGATGACGATGTCGTCGTATTTGGTGAAGATGTCGGTAAAAATGGTGGTGTTTTTCGCGCAACAGCCGGCCTACAAGACCGTTTTGGCGAAAGACGTGTATTCGACTCTCCGCTCGCTGAATCAATGATTGCAGGGCTCGCTGTCGGCATGTCTACGCAGGGCTTAAAACCCGTTGCTGAATTTCAATTTATGGGTTTTATTTATCCTGCAATGAATCAAATCATATCACACGCAGCACGTATACGTAATCGAACACGTGGTCGATTGCATTGCCCTCTTGTTTTTCGCGCACCATTTGGCGGTGGTATTCGTGCGCCAGAGCATCATTCAGAAAGTACTGAGGCATTATTTGCACATATCCCCGGTTTGCAAGTCGTGATCCCTTCTTCGCCAAAACGCGCTTATGGATTATTATTAGCCGCTATTCGAAATCCAGATCCCGTCATATTCTTAGAGCCTAAACGTATTTATCGTCTGGTCAAGCAACCCGTTTTGGATGACGGTATTGCATTACCACTGGGTCGATGTTTCACGCTACAAGAAGGTCATGATCTCACGCTGATCAGCTGGGGCGCGAGTCTTCATGAAACGATTCAAGCTACAAAACAACTTGAATCAGAGGCAAATCTATCCATTGAAGTGATTGATGTAGCCAGTATTAAACCTCTGGATATTGACACTATTTTAAACTCTGTTGAAAAAACAGGACGATGTGTCATCGTTCACGAGGGCGCTAAAACCAGTGGTTTTGGTGCCGAAATTATGGCACAAATTATGGAAAACGCCTTTGATTTACTACAAGCGCCAGTACAGCGCGTCACAGGATATGATACTGTCATGCCATATTTTCAATTAGAAAAATTTTATATCCCAAGTGTTTTGCGTATCAAACAAACTATTTTAAGCATCATGGAGTAAGCATGGATATTTTTAATTTACCTGATTTAGGCGAAGGCTTGCCAGATGCCGAAATTCACGAATGGTTTATCAAAGAAGGCGATACAGTCGAAGTTGACCAACCTCTTGTTGCCATGGAAACAGCAAAAGCTGTGGTCGAGATCCCCTCTCCACTTGCAGGAAAAATTGAAATTTTATATGGAAAACCTGGTGATATTATCAAAACGGGTTCCCCTTTAGTTAAATTTACGGCGCAAGCACAGCGCGTTGATCAAGGCACTGTCGTCGGTCATTTAGAACAAAGCCAAGATAACAGTCCAGATTATTTCACCATTGGAACCACATCCTCTCGTGTCAAAGCAACCCCTGCAATTCGTATGCTTGCAAGACAGTGGGGAATTACACTGTCTACCGTTGCCGGTCACGGTCCCAATGGACTCATTACACGTGAGGATCTAGAACAAGAACGTGCTAAAAAAACACCTCTTCCAGAAGGATTTGAACCACTCAAAGGTGTTCGACGTGCAATGTTGACGAGTATGACTCAATCGCATCAAGAGGTTGTTCCAGTCAGTATTTTTGATGAAGCCAATGTAACGTCATGGATTCATCAAGGGGATATCACCGTCAAACTCATTCGCGCAATTTGCTATGCTGTAAAGCACGAGCCCGCGCTAAATGCTTGGTTTGACACTACACATAGCGCAATAAAATGTTTTAAAGAAGTTAACTTAGGACTCGCTATGGATAGTGATGACGGTTTATTTGTACCCGTGATAAAAGAAGTCGATCAAGAAAGTGATTTAGCACTTCGCGAGCATATCAATCATCTTAAAGCAGCCGTTAGAGCGCGCTCGTTATCTCCTGATCAATTTCAACAAGCAACGATTACGCTATCTAATTTTGGTAAATTTGCTGGACGTTTTGCAAGCCCAATTATCGTTCCGCCCATGGTTGCTATTTTAGCTGTGGGGCGATTGTTCGATAAACCCGTCTACCAACAGAAACAGCTCGAACAAGCTAAAATACTTCCACTCTCATTGAGTTTCGATCATCGCGCTGTGACTGGCGGCGAAGCTACACGTTTCTTAGGTGCTATTATTGAGGCACTAGAGCAATAAAGTTTACTGAGGGAGCTCGCCATATTGTGATTCTAATTGTTGCAACACCGCACTCAACTCCTCACGACCACACTGCTTCGCATAGTGCATTGGCCCACCTCTAAAAGGTGCGAATCCTGTAGCAAATATCATACCCGCATCTAATAAATCAGCATTCGCCACAACATGCTCACGCAAACAAATTGCCGCTTCATTGACCATGCGAAGAATGAGCCTATTTGAAATTTGCTCTTGATGTTGTAACTGTGAAATTTTTTGTTTCACGGGCTTCCCGTGTTTATACACATAAAACCCTTGGCCAGATTTTCGTCCCAGGTGACCTTTTTGTACCATATCAATAATACGCTGTGGAACTTGACCGCCAAAGTGCGCCGTGAGATTTTGTGCAACCGCAAGACATACATCTAAACCAACCGTATCAGCAAGTTCAACAGGCCCCATCATCATTCCAAATGCTTTAGCAGCTTCATCGATAACTTCAGGTCGATGACCTTCTTCAAGCAATTGAATGCACTCTAACAAGTAAGGCATAAGTACTCGATTGACTAAAAATCCAGGGCTCGATTTCACGGGTAAAGGCAAGCGCGAAATCTGTGCCACAAATGCAGATGCACGCGCCACAATTTCAGGTGCCGTTTTTTCACCACACACCACTTCAACCAATTCCATTTTTGAAACAGGATTAAAAAAGTGAATCCCAACCAAACGCTCAGGTTGCTGAAGCGCTGTATTAATTTCATCCAAAGGAATACTGGATGTATTTGTTGCTAAAATCGCATCGGGCTTCGCAACCAGCTCCAGATGTTTAAAAATAGCCTGTTTAACACTCAAATTTTCAAATACGGCTTCGATAATGACATCTGCATGATTTGCACCCAGCCCTTCTGGATCTGCGACCAATCTATCCATTGCAGCTTGAATACGCCGTGGCTTCTTTAAAGTTTTTTTAAATAAAGCATGAGCCCGCCCAATCGCTGGTCCAATTTGCTCGTAAGATTTATCTTGTAACGTCACATATAAACCTTGACGCGCACACCATGCCGCAATATCACCACCCATGACACCTGCGCCAATTACATGGATATGACGTGCTTCAAATTGATTATCTTTAGCAAAAGCTTTCAGAGACTCGCGCAACATAAATATACGGATCAAATTTTTTGCAGTATCATTTTGCTCCAATAATGCATGAACAGAATCCGCTTCTTTTAAATAAGCTCTCTCATCATGCCCCGTTTCTTTTTCCCACAAGTCAATCAATGCAAATGGTGCTGGATAATGTTTTTTTTGAACACGTTTTGCTACGGTATAACGCAACAACTTTGCCAAAACTGCACGCAGTGGCGCTATATTTGTCAAAGACTGAATAAAACTTGGTTGATGCTTTTTAGGTTTTTTATCAATAAAATACTCTGCCGCACGCTTTAATTGGCGTAACGGCACAACATCATCCACCACACCTAACGTTTTCGCGCGGTTGGCACGCACGGTTTTTCCAGTTAACATAAACGCTGAGAGCGCATTAAACCCTCCAATAAGACGAGATAATCGCACCGTACCACCCCAACCAGGATGAAACCCGAGTAACACTTCAGGTAAACCAAAGCAGGTGTCTTCTTCGTCCGTTGCGATACGATAGTCACAAGCCAGCACGAGCTCCATGCCACCACCCAAACAAAAACCATTCACGATCGCCACGGTTGAAATCGGTAAATGCTCAAGGCGCGAAAAAACAGTTTGTCCCTTGCGAATAAACGCTACAGCACGCGCCGAAGTATCAAGCTTTGACAACGAGCGAATATCTGCTCCAGCAATAAAACCTTTCTTTTTAAGAGAGTGAATAACAAGCCCTTTTGCTTGACTCATTTTGAGAATCTCTTGTAACACCGTGTTTAACTCATCCAACACTTCATCACTAAAGCTATTTACACGTTCGTCAGCTCTATCAAGCCCCAACCATAAAATTTGATGACGATCTTCTTCAAGAATCCAATGCTTTAAATTTATCATGCTATTTCACCCCTCGCATTCCACATACATTGCTCCGCCTTGACCACCGCCAATACATATTGCAGCCATGCCTCGTTTGCCTTTATTTCGCTTTAAATTCTCTAACGTGTGAAGAACAATTCGAGCACCACTCGCACCAATCGGATGCCCAAGCGCAATCGCACCACCCTCTTTATTTAATTTTTCCAGAGGAGGCGCACCAAATGCATGCGGTAATTTAAGTTCTTTTTGACAGTATTCATCATCATCCCAAGCTCTTAAACAACCAATAACCTGTGCGGCAAAGGCTTCATTAATTTCCCAACAGTCTAATTCATCAGGCGTAAGATGCTGTCTTTGCATAATCGGTGTCGCGGCGTGTACCGGACCTAAACCCATTTGAGAAGGATCAAGTGCTGCCCATTCAGAATCAACGATACGACCTAATACGCTTAGATCATATTGTTTCACCGCCTCTTCGCTGGCTAACAAGAGTAAACACGCGCCATCCGTTACCTGCGAACTATTGCCTGCTGTAACCATGCCATATTTTTTATCAAACACCGGCTTTAACGTCGCTAATTTTTCTACGCTTGAATCTGAGCGAATACCATCATCCTGCACATAAACACGCCCTTTTTTATCGATGATTGGCGTCACCTCGGACATATAACCCTCTGCATAGGCAAGGTTTGCACGTGAATGACTGTCTGAAGCAAATGTGTCCATTTCTTCGCGTGTAATTTGAAATCTAAAGGCTATTTTTTCAGCCGTCTGCCCCATATTCAAGCTAACGATTGGATCTGTGAATCCTCTCAAAAGCGCTATCACTGGTGCAAAAAAAGAAGGCTTCAATTGAAAAAGAAGACCCAGACGTTGTTGCATCGTTTTTGCCACAAACCATCGCGCCAGCCAAGCGGTCATTTTTTCATTAAAGAGTAAGGGCGCGTGGCTCATTGCATCTACGCCACCGGCTAAAATCAAATGACTTCGTCCGCTTGCAATTTGCATCGCGGCATTATCCAATGCCTGCATCCCAGATGCACAATTACGCATTACCGTGAATCCCGGAACGCTCTCACCACAGCCTAAACGTAATGCAACAACCCGTGCAATATTAGCCTCATCAGGTCCTGGCATCGCTGCACCTAAAATCACTTCATCTAAATCAGGAGGAGCAATAGGTTGACGCATGAATAGTGACGTCCCTGCTGACACTGCTAAATCAGATGCAGAAAAAGCGCCAACACCTTTTGCTTTTAAAAAAGGCGTGCGATTCCCATCCACAACAAAAACAGGCCTACCCGCGAAATTTGATTTGCTCGACATTAGCCCTCGCTTATCATCCTTAATAAAAGAAGTTAAGATACATTAAAAAGAAATGGATTTAAATCCACTTTCAAATTATCTTTCGTTTTACTACTCATCACGAATATAATAATTCATTAATAATCAATATGTTACGATGCATCAATATGACGAATTACTGCCTGGCACGGCCACAATTATATTATAAACGGCGACAGTTAGTCACGTTTTGGTCACAGTAGAGCTTGGTATGGATGTAAATTTATATCCTGTATTTTCTTGTTTATTGGTAACATATATACTACTATATGAGATATAATGAAAATAAAAATTCACCAGTATATTACAAATTTAGATGTCAACCCGTTTGAGAAATGGTTTGATAAATTAAATCCAATCGCAGCTACTAAGGTTACAACGGCTTTGTATCGATTAGAGCAAGGTAATTACTCGAACGTCAAGGGAATAGGTGAAGGTGTTTTTGAGTATAAAATAGATTTTGGCCCAGGATACCGTATTTATTTTGGACAGGATGGGGGTGAGCTTGTAATTTTATTAGGTGGTGGAACCAAAAAACTACAGAATAAAGATATACAAGAGGCTAAAAAATATTGGAAAGAGTATAAATCACTTAAAAAACAGAGGAAATAGCGATGGTATTAACGAAAGATTTTAAAGTCACAATTCGAGAAAGAGCGCAACGTGATCCTGACTTTCGTCAAGCAATGTTGGTTGAGGCAGTGAACGAGCTTCTTGCTGATAATATTGATATCGCTAAATCTTTATTGCGGGATTATATCAACGCAACCATTTCATTTGAGCCATTAGCTAAACGTATTTCAAAAAATAGTAAAAGTTTGCAACGCATGTTCGGTCCTTCTGGTAATCCTACGGCGGATTCTTTATTTGCTGTTATTCATACGTTGCAGGATGTTGAGGGAATTACGCTGACTGTTCAGGCCCATCATTAAGTTATTTTCATTGTTTAGAGTGAGGACTTTGTTATTTTTAAAGGCAGACTCTCTCTGCAGCCTTCTGCAAATGCTGACTAGAACATCTACGGCATGCTGCGGAACGAGTCCAAAGCAAAATTCTTAATCAATCTCATAGGATAATGAATTATTGTGGAGCTCTCTAAAGCGCTTTTGTGAACACCATAATGTGATTTTTAAGTCACGTTTTGGTCACAGTGATTTTCAACGACTTTATGCTGACCGCGTAACTCGTTGATTTTACTGATAAAAATGGCGCGCCCGGAAGGATTCGAACCTCCGACCCCCTGGTTCGTAGCCAGATACTCTATCCAACTGAGCTACGGGCGCGCGACATTGGCGGAGAGAGAGGGATTCGAACCCTCGATGAGATTTTGTCCCATACTCCCTTAGCAGGGGAGCGCCTTCGACCACTCGGCCATCTCTCCGGCCATGGGGCGAAAGTATACCAGTAATCGCACACACGTCAATCCTTATGTTTGAGGGTCAATCAAAAGTGTGACCTGATGAGATCTGTCGCTACGTATCGATGATGCGTCCGCTTTTGATCAAAAATTCTGAAAAGAATCAATCGAGTCCCCTTTGATCTTATTAATTTTCTTGTTCATTGGTTACTTAATGTCGGTTATGATGTTCTTTTGGTTAGTTTGGGGTCTTTATGCTTTGCGCTTATGAAATTACTATGTTAGAAAGTTATCAAAAGTTAGCTTGTATCTTACCTGCTGGATATGAGCTCGTACCAGAACAATTAGGATCAGGCTCTTATGGAAAAATTTATGCTGGTATAGAGCGTAGCACAGGTCATCAAGTTGCCGTAAAAAGACTTTACTCTACAGGAGATACTTCTGATACTACAAAGATAGTCAGAGAAGCTTTACTCATGCGCATGCTAGCGCATCCTAACATAATTGCGATCAAAGACATGGCCATGGCAAAATATCGTGGGGACACTATAATTGCCTTAGTTTTAGAGTTTTGTCAGACTGATTTATTCAAGCTTATCAAATCTCCACAAATCCTGACTACAGAACATCTACAATATTTTTTATCTCAAATGCTTGATGCGCTAGCGCATATGCATTCACATCAGATTATTCATCGTGATATAAAAAGTTCTAATATTCTGTTGAATAGAGATTGTAGTCTAAAAATAGGTGATTTTGGTCTAAGTCGAGCATATTATGATGAGGCAGGTAAATTTTATCGCCAACAAACTTCCACAGTAGTGACGCTGAACTATCGTAGTCCTGAGCTGCTAACGAATGGACATGCCGGCAAGATGAATGATGTATGGGGTATTGGCTGTGTATTTTCGGAATTGCTCACACGAACAACCCCATTCTTTTATACCAAGGGATTAACTGAAATTCAATTAATGCGTTTAATTCTTGATTTGTTAGGTACGCCAAAGCGAGAAGAGTGTCAATGGATAATTAACCAGTCTACTTTAGACTATGTAACTCAATATGCGAGTCACTCTCCCCATATTATGCGACAAAAATTTCAAAAACAATCTAAAGAAGAACTTGAATTATTATGTAAATTTTTTCAATTCGATCCGGGGAAGCGCATCACAGCTGAGGCTGCATTGAAAGATCCTTGGCTTAAAGATTTTCCACGTCATCCTTTAACGATTAGTCTGATGCCTGAGACAGATGCAAGTTCCAAGAAAGATTACTATAACTTTGAAGATGGATTAGATGCTGCGCCGGATAAACATAATGCGCCATATCTAAATAAATTAGGCGCGCAAATCCTGGAGAGAGAAATTAAGCGATATGCTAACCCTGGCGAAACTTTAGGTCCTTTGCTTAAGGATGATATTGATAGTTCTCTAACGTCTACGAAAAATCATGTGCAAAACGCATCTATTGCTTCTACTCCAAGCACTTTATTTCATCATGAACATTCAGAAGATTATGTTAAATCTATACCTTCTGACAAAAATAGATCAGGAAGCACGAAATGGTCTTGTGCAGTGAGTTAGGAGTCAATTGATGCGCTACTACTTTATTCTCAGCATACCCTTTTTATCAGATTTTCCCAAAGAAGCGCTCCTGCTATCAACGTAGAAAAAGTAGAAAAAATCGCGATAAAGCCTTATACTGCGCATAAAAATAAGATTCATCACCAAAAAGAGAGTTTTTATGAGCGTGTTAGAGGAAACATTAGAAAAATTATTAGACGAAACCCGTATAGAATATGCTAGAAATCAATTGGAAGAGGTGCTTAAGCCTTTTCAGCAAGAGCAAAATCGACGACAAAAAAAATCCGACTTCCTAAAGAAATGTATTCTATGTATTGATAAAAATGACTTTTTTCAACTGGATGAACTTTTAAGAAGCAAACAGCTAGCCGAGGTCCAGGAAGACATCCATTTTAAAGTGTGTGATTCCATTTTTGCGCGTCTACGAATTTTTGCTGATGAGCAGATAGATCATTATCGCCTACAATTTAAGGATAGTTTGATCCAAATCGCAGAGGCGGCTGGACTTCCTTTGGACATAGATTTGCCTCGATTTTCAGTGTTAAAAGGAATTGAAGGGAAGTTAGATTTTGCTAACAGGACTACGGTGATTAATCAGGTGATTATAAAATCCATTGATCCTAAACGAATTGTATCCACAGCCCTGAATATAAAACGAAAGCTGTACGACTCGGTATTTGAGCCGCAAAAATTCATCAACTCTTTGTTGGGATGTTACAAAGAAACTCTAAAAAAAACAGGTCAAGGAATGGGAGATATCATACCCATCTGGCAACTGTACACGGATTATGTCTGGTCCTTGCAAAGCCAGGCTTTTTTTCAAAATATGGATAAAGGTAAATTTAAAGGCTATACCATAGAGCAATTTGCTGTAGATCTTTGGCGTTTTTTTGAGTCCAATGTTTCTGGTTCGGAAGAAGGATACCGAATTAGATTAAATTCTGGACGAGGTAAATCTCTTTGGTTAATCGATCAAGATGGTGAAAAACGACAGATCACGCATACATCATTTATCAAAAATTAAAAGGTCTTACGTCTATGATCACGCAAGAAGATATTGAACAGCTGAAACCTTTTCAAGCAAGAGCCATTATAGAAGGTTTGAGAAAAGGACTGGTCCCTACCGAATACGTTTCTTTTTTCACGGTCGGACGCCAGAATTGGTTAAAATTTGTTGAAGAAGATTTAGACAACTTTATAGCAGAAGGTGGCAGCAAGGTTCGATTTATCAACGGAGACTATGGCGATGGAAAAACGCATTTTATGTCGCTCATTCGGCAATTGGCGTTGCAAAAAGACTTTGCATCTTCTTTTGTTGTTTTGACACGTGATATCCCAATTCACAAATTTGAACTAGTCTATCAAGAGATCATCTCACAACTTCGAGGACGATTTGATGGCATAGGGATTCGCTCTCTAATTCAACACTGGATCGAGGAGCAAAAAAAAGCTGAAGTGGATCTTGATGTATTATTTAACACTTTACGCCAAATACAACAACTGGATCGTAACTTTACTAATGCGATCATTGGTTTGTTTCAAATTACATCGTTATCTTCTGAAGAGAAATCTCTGGAAGAAACAGTTAACGCTCAAGAAATTCTGTATCAATGGTTTGAAGGAAAAAAAACTGTCAAGAAGAAGGACCTTGCCAGGTTTCATGTATTTGAAACCTTGAATAAAACCAATAGCAAGGTTTTTTTACAGTCTTTAGTGGCATTTCTTAGACTGACTGGTCACAAGGGTTTGATATTACTGTTCGATGAATTGGAAACCGTATTAGCGCAAGGGGCTTCAGTCCGAAATGCAGCTTATGAAAATCTTCGCTTGATTATGGATAACACAGATCATACGGAATATTTGCAGATATTCTTTTCTCTTATCCCTGATGTCTTGTTGGCGGAAAAAGGATTTAAATCCTATGATGCTCTTTGGAGCCGTATGCGTACTGTTGGGAATTCAGAGGCTTTGAATTATCGTGGCACACTGATCGATCTGCATAAGACTCCTTTGAGACGCGAAGAGTTAGTTAATTTGGGCAATTCCTTGAGAAGGATTCATGAAATTTCTTATCGTTGGACTGCAGAGTCTTCAATATCTGAAGATTTGATCAGCGAAATGTGCAAAAAACAAGAGGATATGGGTGTTTTAAGCGAAGTACGCTTGTTTATCAAGCAGCTGATTCGTTATCTGGATATGGCAGAACAGGGGAGTACAATGAACGATTTCAATCTCATTGAAAACTTATTGACCAGCCATAAAGAAATGGAATTTGAAAAAGTGCAGCAACTTGAGCCAGCCTGGGATGCTTAAGTCATGAAAAAATCATCTGGTTTTTATATAAGGCGCGCTATTGAGCGATTACGGGATGGGCTGTTTGATTCCATTGCAATGAACCGTTTGACTGTGGAGGATGAATCTATCCAAAAAAGATTTTCCAACGGTTTGGATGCTTTAAAAACGGGCGAATCCGATCATTTGTGCATTTGCGGATCTTACGGGCAAGGGAAGTCGCATACCCTTGGTCACTTGAATCAGTACGCTCTATCTAAAGGATATGCCACAAGCTTTGTACAATTGGACTTCAGAGAAATTCCTTTTCAACAATTTTCTGTCGTTTATCATGCTTTGATGAAAAAGCTTTGCTTGCCAGATAGTGAATCATTTGCTGCGGTATGGGAAAAATCGGGTGAGCGACACGCGCTAGATCAATTAGATGCCATGCCTCACCGCTTTCAAATGATACTTAAGGCAATGCTGTGTAAAAATTCCATCGCTCACCAGCAGGCGTTATCGAAAAAAGACAAAAATTATCGACCTAAAGAAGCGCCCCATTTATTGGAAAAAGCGTTGATGGGTTACGATCTACCTGCCGTGCAGTTAAAAAAAATTTTCAAACATCAAAACATAGCGGG
>JAHFRX010000139.1 GCA_023266075.1 Legionellaceae bacterium
TCTAAATGGTATTTGTGGGACGGTGAAGTGGAATTCTGTAGATATGACGCCTTTAACGACCACGACTAATGTCATCAATCCAGCCACCGGCACATGTGTGATTGGTTCGAATGGAAAGTGTGAAACAGAAACGTCACCGACAATGGATTCGATGTCGGATAGTGATGTTGAAATGGTGAAATTAACGCGCGGCATGGCCGTGCAGCAAATGTATACGTCGCTCGCCACGACCACACAATTGGTTGTGAATAATGATCCGCAAATTAATACCAATAAAACTGTTGATTCAACCAATGCATCATTGGTTGCCGTGAGTCAGTTTGGTGTACCTTTGAATGGTAATAGTCTTTGTATTGCAGGCTCAAGTGATTGTACGGATTGGGGGCAAGACCCCAGTGTCTCTAGTATGGCAAGTACCTTGTTGCAAGGTACTGAGTTTCAAGGTGCAATTAATGATTATAACACGATGATGGCGCCAACCCTGAAGCTGATGAGTGAGGCACAAAATCAGTCCAAAGCAACTAAGGCGCGCGAGTTTATCCAAACGGCTGAGGAGTCGGGTTGGATTATGGCGGGTAGTTATTTTTTCAATCTTGTCCAGTTGAATGGCAGTTCTGCTGCCACAAACGAAGTTGATCAGCAGTCAGGACTTGACAACTCTACATTTGACACACAAAACATTACATCAGCGTTTGATCAATCACCGTGTGGCGGGATATATGCAAATTTATGTATTTACTTTAATAATAATCCAGAGCCGCTGAATCAAATCGTCTACCTTATCAATGGTTCAGCGCAAACGAAAGTCAATAAGCCCTCATTCACGAGTACTGATGCAACGTATCCTGTCTATTCCAGCACCCAAGCCAGTACTGCGTATGGCTATGTGAGTAATGGTTTGAATCTTGTTTCGCCAGGAGAGCCTGGTGCCGGTGGTGTTAATTTAAATAATCTCACCTTCAGCAAGATTAATTTTTCAGTGGATTACTCCATTCCTAAAATGAAGGGTGGTTCATGTGTTGTGAAGTTTATGAAGATCTGCTTTTTTAATACGGGATGGTTTATTAATCCGCTGATGAATAATATCATTATTGCGTTACTCAACAGTTTTTTGAAAATCGTCTTAGGTTATCTGGATGAGCTTGTAAATATCTTAATATTTACACCTATCTATGGTTTTACTTATATTTTTATTACCGGTGTTGAGATTCTCAATACACCAGGAATCAACCCCGTTGTCGCCTTGGCAAAAATGGGTATCACCTATATCAATTTTGCAATGTCGATGTGGATTGGAATGGCAGTGGCGACTGTAATGGCGTCATTGGCATCATCAATAGGTGGGCCTTCTATTTTAGCTTTAGTTGCGCTTTTTTCACCGATCTTTTTTGGTTGGATCGGTGTGATGTTAGGGATAGCTTTTATTACAGCGTACTATATACCGTTTTTACCCTATATGTTGTTTATGTTTGGCTCTATTGGTTGGATGATTACGGTGATTGAGGCGATGGTAGCGGCACCGATTGTCGCACTCGGTATCGCACATCCTGAAGGGCATGATGCTTTAGGAAAAAGTGAGCAGGGTTTGATGATTCTACTCAACGTTTTCTTGCGACCCGCCATGATGGTGATTGGCTATATTTCAGGCATTGCGTTGAGTTATGTGGGTATTTGGTTGATGAATGCTGGATTTCAAAATGTTTTCAATTATATGAAAGGTAGTTCAGGCTGGGGAGATGCAATGATGCCTTGGGCCTACATTTTTGGGTTCTTTTTCACGAGCCTTTTATACACAACAACGTATTTAACTATTGTGCAGAAGTCGTTTACTTTGATAGCGGTCCTTCCGGATAAAGTACTGCGTTGGATAGGTGGACAAGGCGAACAAACAGGCCAAGAAACAACGCAATGGGCTGAAGAAGGTAAGAGTCAAGTGAAAGAGGGCATCGAGCCAACAACAGCAGCAGCAGGGCAAATGACGAAACAGGCGGGTGGGTACCTTGGTAAAGGTATCGGCAAAGTCATCGGTAGAAAAGGTAAGGATGAAGGTAAGGTTGATTTTGGCGGTTGATTTTGGCGTTCCCTATTATTGCTCGTGTTTTGTGCCTGCGATGATAAGCTTATAAGTACGCTCACTGATGATACCTTGTTCAAATTTAACTTGAGCATCGACCGTCATGAGTTGACCCTTTTGACGGACGAGTTTACGAGTGGTGCTGGTGACCTCATTGGGATCACTGTCTAGTAAGGTGTCTCGAACGGCTTCATCGAAGACTAAGTACTCACGCAAAGCGACACGTTTTCCATCGACAGTGGGTACAAGTTTTTGCCAAATACATAGTCTGATGGTTTCTAGAATGTCGATAGTCCTTCCCAAACGTTCTTCACCGGCAAATGAGGTCACCAGTCGGCGCATTGTTTCAGCGACACCTGACGTATGTAACGTCGTATAGACGGGGTGTCCTGTCAGTGCGGCTTCGAGTGCCGCACTGATGGTTTCGGCATCACGACACTCACCGACCATAATCAGACGCGGTTTACGACGCAAGGCGTTTCTGACACCATCCGCAAATGAAGGAAGATGGCGTGGAATTTCGGATTGACTGACAATGGATGAAATCATTTCGATTTCATCATAGACAAACTCAATCGGTGCCTCATACGTCAGCACTTTACGATTAGAGTCTTCTTTTTCTACTAAGTCACGAATAATAGACGCGAGTAAGGTCGATTTTCCTGAGCCTGTTGCGCCAGTGATAAATACAATGCCTTCTTGTGGCGAAATCGCTTCTAAAATATTGGCAGGTAGCTCCATTGTGTCTAATTTTGGCGGTGTTGTCGGGATGGTTCGTAAGGTGATTTGAATGCCATCATGTCCTTCCACCAAGCATGCCGTCGCATTAACCCGATAGCGGTAACGTACACCACGATTGGGGCGAAATTCATAGTGCGTGTCAATGTCTCGACCCGAGAGCAATTGCGTTGTTGCATTCGGACCGTAGACCGCATTAATGAGGTCACCCAGTTCTGTATTTGACAGTTGGCGGTTCGTGATTTTAACTAACACACCATAAATTTCAGCATAGATAGGTGAGCCAGTTTGAATAGTGATATCAGACGCATTCAGCTTTTCAGTATGCTCAAGCATTCTATCCATAAATACAGGTGAGAAGCGCGTGGGCTCATCTGGCATTAAATTGATGTGAAGGTCTTTTTCAGTCATCGTTACTCTATTTTTTGAAATTAATGAATGGGCGCAATAATCGGTTGCCAAGTCTTACTCGAGACAACAATTTTTGTAGCATTGATGCGTTGCTCCATCTGATTAAATTGCTCGATAGCTTCTTCATCTTTTGCAACGGCAGCGCGCCACTCCTCACTGTTGACATTCAAGGCAGGTAGGGCTGTGATGCGTAATACTCTATCATCGATATGTATCTCCTGACTGTCACCCGTGACGCCTAAATCAGTATTAGAGACGTAAGGTGGTGAGACCATATTCATGCTGAGTAATTTGCGGTATAAGATCATGCCTGTAAAATCTTCTTTAATACGTGCAATACTTTCTTCAAGGATGGTATTGGCTTGATCCATCCCATCTTGCCAGCCTTTATCGATATACATGCACCATACTTTGCGCTCCTCTGGCGTATTGGGAAGTAAACTGGCATGTGGGTATTCGGGTTTTTTATAGTCTAACCAGAGATATTGTCGCCAGTTGGGTGGTGTTGTAATAAAATGTGCTTGTTTTGAAACCTTATATGTCCTGTCCGAGATTCGGATCGTTTGTGCATCAGCAAGATTGAGTGTGTGTCGGCCCTCTACGAGGACCGGGGGTAAGACATTGTGCTCTAAAGTGATAGAATTAAAATCAAAAATAGTGTCTAAATTGCGCGTTTGCTTCAGTAGCGCATCATCAATGTTCTTGGCACGATATGCAAGACCCGATTGCGCACCTAGGCTGAGTGCAATTTCTCGAAGTGCCATTTCGCGTATTTTGCCTGTTTTGGCTTTTGTGTCACGTTTTGCTGCAGGCTTGCGTGCATAGGCCATTGTCTTTAAACCCTCTAATGATTCGGTGTTTCCGACTTGTTGGGGTACACGGGTGCAGCTAGCAAGTGTCGCCAAGGAGAGTATCAATAAACTATGAATAAATTTTTGCATAACGTAATTCGACAACCTGACTGTTAGGGTAGACATGAATACTTGCTTTTTTACCAGCTTGGTAATCAATATCTCTTAAAATTTCAGCGAGACTTCTATTATTAACATCTAAACTAATTAAGATGGGTACTGCCGGCGCTTGTCCGAGTGCG
>JAHFRX010000140.1 GCA_023266075.1 Legionellaceae bacterium
TAAAAATGATTTTGATGGTTTTTTTAACACGCCCTCAGGGCAACAATGGCGTGAAGAGCGTCGTGTATTGATAGAAAAAATCAAAGCACAACATCATTATGCGCATGTTGATTTTGATACCACATATTATTCGAAAGACGAATATTGCACGACGATAGAGATCGTCAAATCTGATGAGCAAGAGCGATGCCGTTATTTACCGGATAAGCGCGAGCATCATTATCCTAAAACACACGATATCATGGATGTCATGCAAGACTATTTGGTGATTGGGCATCAGCTTTTTTTATCAAATCAAATTCAACCCAAACATGCTGAGTGCCCTGTGTATCACTGTACAATGGGTTTTGTGCATCGCAAATTAAAGCCTTATTTAGAGCGATTCAATACAGCAGCAGTAGAGGATAGGCAATTTATTTTAAACACTTTAAAAGATGATCTTAATCCAACGCGTCGTGCCGCTGCTGCCTATTTGGTAGGGCACTTTCGTGATCCGCATGACATTGTCGATACACTGATTTCACATGTTGAAGATGACGATGAAGGTGTGCGTAATAATGTGATACGTGTGCTGTCCCTCACCACAGAGAAAGCACATATTACAGATTTGAATCCAACACCGTTTATTCATTTGCTGACGTCTCCATTGTCGACAGATCGCAATAAATCACTCTTTTTATTGTCGGTATTGGCGGAGTCAGCGTCTACAAAACGTTATTTGATTCAAGATGCTAAGACGCCGTTATTAAATATTTTGCGTATGCAACAACCCAATCAGCATGATTTTGCGTATGAAATTTTAAAAAAAATCAGCGGTCAGGATTTTGGATCGACAAATGATATTTTATGGGAAAATTGGTTTGACAAACATCAGGGCTTGGAGCCCCAAGACGCATGACACGATATTCATTGTTTAGAAAAGAGGCTGTGCAGCACGCACAATACAAGCATTTAGGCCGAGTATTTTTAAATATTCCATGGCCTTATCGACGATTTTCAATCATTTGGTGCATGGTGGTGCTGACGCTACTGTGTATTTTATGTAATCAAGAATATGCTGAAAAATGGATGTTGAAGGGTTTTATCAATGTAAAAGAAGGCGTAACACACACGTATGTTTTAAAAACGGGTGTGATAGAGGTATCCCATGTATATGACGGTAAGTTAGTGAAGCGCGGTGACGTGCTTTTTGTTGTGAATACGAGCGATAGCCAAGGGAGTCACGTACATGCTGAAAAAATTGATCAGTCTTTTAAAAAACGTCTTCGAGGAATGCAGCATGAGTTGATTTATAAGCAGCAGTTTTTAAAGCGATTAGTACCACTTTTAAAAAAGCAATATATTGCTAGAGAGCTGTTCGACCAAAAGCGTGAGGAGATTGTGGTGTTGAAAAATCAAATCCATCAGTTAGAATCTGAGGAGGCTCACTTTTATCAATCCCAAAAAGCGTATATCAAAGCACCTATCTCTGGTATGGTTTCAAGTGTGATGGCGCATGTTGGACAGCATGTTTCTCCTGATAAGCCATTGGTGAGTATTTTACCGGAGAAAGCCACGTATGTGGCGCAACTGTACGTGCCCGTTGAGAAAGCGGGATTTTTAAAAATGAATGATGTGTTGGCATTACACTACGATGCTTATCCTTATCAACGCTTCGGAGCAGTGAAAGCGAAGGTGACGTCGATGAGTCAAAGTATCTTAACCGACAAGGACGAGGACAAGCCGTTAGAAATCAATCAACCTTATTATAAGGCTGTGGCAAGTCTTGAAACACCATTTATTCGAATTCATCAAGCGCAGCAAATAGTGCAGCAAGGCATGACATTCACAGCGGTCGCGATGGGGATGAAAAGGAAGGTCTGGGAATGGCTATTTTTTCCGGTTTTTGCCGTGCTGCATGAGAGGTTGTCATGATGTTATTTCGTCGAGCACCGCTCTTACCGATGATTTTGCAAGATCAAATTTCAGAGTGTGGTCACGCTTGTGTAGCAATGATTGCATGCTTTTGGGGACATCATCTTGATCTTGCGCATGTGCGTAAGCTCTCGCCTTCGTCGTTACGTGGTACAAATCTTCGTGAAATTACGCAGATATTGATGCAATTGGGTCTTCAAACACGCGCGTTGAGTGTACCTTTATCTGAGCTTCATCTGATTCGATCTCCTGCGCTGTTGCATTGGAATATGAATCATTTTGTCGTGTTGAAAGAAGTCACGTCAACGTATGTCATTGTTCATGATCCAGCGCTGGGTGTTTGTCAGTTGACGCACGCAGAAGTTTCTCAGGCGTTCACAGGAATTGTGTTAGAGATCGAGAGAGCAGCAACATTTAAGCCCATCACCGCACACACGACATTGACATTATGGGATTGGATGAAATCGATACAAAATTTTAATGTTTGGTTTGTGGTGTTACTCGTATTGTCATTCTTGATTGAGCTTCTGAATATGTCTTGCCCGTTATTTACGCAATATGTGGCCGATCAAGTAATAGGCACGAGTAATGTACAGAATTTAGGCGTGATTTCACTCGGATTTTTGATCATGATTTTGAGCCTCGTATTTTCAGAGAGAATACGTGCTCACCTTGTGTTGTACATCAAAATGCATATGACTGAGCAATTTTCAGTGAATATTATGCGACATTTATTTCGTTTGCCGTTGAGCTTTTTTGAGGCGCGTCACAAAGGTGATTTACAATCTAAAGTGAATGCGGTCAGTGAGATTCAGCGAAAAGTAAGCATTGATTTCGTGACGACCATTTTAGATGGCGTGATGATGCTACTGCAGGGAAGCATCATGCTGATGTATAGCGCGGGGTTGACGTGTCTTGTCTTGTGTGTGCTGATTTTAAATGTATGTGTACGTTTTTTGTCATATCGCCTCTTAAAAGATAAGATGAATACCTCCATTCATCAGCACGCGAAAGCTGCAAGTCTTTTTTTAGAGTCATTGCAAACGATGTTGCCGATTAAAGCGTATCTAAAAGAATCGTTACGTTTGAATGCTTGGCGAACACATTTTACGGATGCGTTAAATCAAGATATCGCTGTTGAGCGGTTGCAAATTCGTTATCAACTGGCCAACCAATTGATGACCCAAGTGGAGTATATTGCCGTTGTAGCCTGTGGTGCGTTGATGGTGATGAAGGGAAGTCTATCGATGGGTATGCTCTTTGCTTTCTTAGGTTTTCGACAACAGTTGGTGCAAAAATGCGCTTCTTTGATTCATCAAGTATTTGAATATCGTTTAGTAGCACTTCAGCTTGAGCGATTAAACGATATTGTTTCACATCCGCCTGAAATAGAGGAGACAAGACCGAAGTACAGTTTAAACGCGTTTCGAGGTGAGGTTATATTGCAGGATGTCTCTTTTTCTTATCATTCGGCTGCATCTCCTGTGCTGTCAAATATCAGTATCCATGTTCAAGCCGGTGAAAAAATAGCATTGGTTGGGCCATCGGGCTGTGGTAAAACAACATTACTTAAAATCATGATGGGTTTACTTGAGCCTAGTTCTGGAAAAATTTTAATTGATGGGCTCGCACTGAATGATATCGGGATGAAGCAATACCGTGCGAATATCGCGTCTGTCATGCAAGAGGATATGTTATTTAGTGGCTCTCTTTTAGACAATATCACATTTTTTGACGAAGATGTTGACATAAATTATGTACATTATGTCTCAAATATTGCTTCTATAGCGTCGTTTATCCAACAATTACCCATGGGTTATGAAACGCGTGTGGGTGATATGGGCTCAAGTTTATCAGGTGGTCAAAAGCAACGAATTTTATTGGCACGAGCGTTATATCAAAAGCCAAAATTACTGTTTCTCGACGAGGCGACCAGTCATTTAGATGTGACCAATGAATGCCATATGAACCAAGCCTTAAAGTCACTGAATATCACACAAGTGATTGTCGCGCATCGCGAAGAAACCATCCGCATGGCCGATCGTATTGTCACTTTAACGGCATTCTAAGCGGCACTTAAAGTTGCCAGCATGGGTTGATGATGTCAAAACACATGGTGACGTGAAATGCGTAAACGATTCCTTTGGACGTTGTTTAGCCGTTGTGATGCCTAGGCGTATGGTGTAAAATTGAGCTTAAACGTTCAAATATGGTCTTCAGCATGTTTTAAATGATTTAAAACATGCTGAAGACCTTAAGATTGAGTCAATGCATTTTATCATTATTAATGAACTGGAAGGATTTAGCAGAGACATCTGCGCGCATTTTTCGAGAAAGCAAAGCTGC
>JAHFRX010000141.1 GCA_023266075.1 Legionellaceae bacterium
GGATAGGGACTAATAATCCTGCGAGCGACAGCATAATCCCGATGACGAATGTACCACTCATAATATTACCGAACAGGCGCACCATGAGTGAGAAGGTGCGTGTAACAGCTTCTACTATATTCAGTGGAATCATGATCCAACTTGGATCAGCAAAAGACTTTAAATATCCGACGATGCCACGGCTGCGAATTCCAAATACAAGGGTAGCAAGAAACACAATTAATGCTAACGCAGCATCTGTTTCTATATGTGCAGTAGGCGCTTCATGGCCGGGTATCAGTGATGACAAATTTGCACATGAGATATACAAGAATAGCCCACCGATTACCGGCAGATAAGGTTGTGGGTTGATATTCAGCGTCGCACGGATTTGTTCTTGGATAACACTGACGAGTAATTCTGTCAACGTTTGTACTTTACTGGACTGTAATGTCAGATGATGTGTTAACCAGCGGCAAAATACATATAAGGCGAATAGGATAGTCCACGTTGATACAACTTGGGTGCTGATAGGAATGATACCAATAGAAAAAAGAGGTAAAGATGAGAGTGGTGTTGTTATCATGCTTTATTCCGTTGATACATCATTATCCAGCGTGCCAGTAAAAAACCTATCATAACGGCTAATAGCGACATATTTAAGCGGATACAGATGAATAAAACATTTGTTGCAATTGCTATACGAATGATTTGTATCGTAATCGCATAGACCATGTTGCCTGGTTTTAAAAATAGACTGACATTCCAACGCAGTGTCCAGAAGTGTAAATAGCCAATCAATATACCCATCAATATTGACAAAATAATATGAATAGGAAAAATGATGTTCAGAGATTGAAGTATGTTCATGGTCGATTCATCCAACGCCAAGCTAAACGACATCCGATCACTAAACCAAGGAGTAATAAAGGCGCAGTCCAGAAAATGCCGCTATTCAATTTTTGATCTAACCAATGCCCAAGCGCGATACCGAGTAACGTTGGCATAACGATAAGCCAACCCAATACACCGACACGGGCAAACTGTTTCATGAGCGATGGATTGCCCTCGCGTAAGTAATTCTGTCGCATACGTAAACGATGTTGAACACGCTTGACTACTTCATTTTTCGCTGATTCGTTGTCCATTGTTGAACGAATATTTTGGGTTGAGATAGCTAATCATTTCACGTAAAACGTGTAATTCAAGTTGACGTGACTCAGTACGTAAGGCGCTTTCTGTTTCATCTCGTTTTCGAAATGCCATTAACACAACCGATTCTAAATGCTCAAGGTTATCGCTCAACATTATTTCGCGACTAGTGATCGTTATAGTTGTGCCAGATAAAACACGAGGACTTACGCAAAACACACCACATCGTACGGCACAATATTGTTCTTTATTATCTGAGGTAAGCCAATGAACGACGCTGGTATCAATCACCGTTAAAAAATCAGTGTGACCTGGGTGAATGCCAAAGTGCCCACTTTGATCTTCAGCACGTAAAGAAGTCACATCATTGACGGTGATACGCTGCATATTCAGACTATTTAGTATGAGTTGCATGTGTTTCCTTTGATTGCCTTAATAGCCTCGACTGTTCAAGAGTACGTGCTTCTTCTAGTGTACCTACCATATAGAGTGATTTTTCATTCCAATCATCGCATGCACCATCAAGAATAGCCTGGCAACCGTTGAGCGTTTCTTGTCGTTTAACCGAGCGTCCAGGCTTACCGGTAAAAGCTTCTGTTACAGAAAGTGGTTGGGTTAGGAAGCGTTGTAGCTTACGTGCGCGGTTGACGAGTAAACGATCAGTCATGCTAAGTTCATTCACACCCAATAATGAAATGATATCTTGTAGTTCTTGATAGCGTGCTAGCGTTGAACGCACTTGCTCGGCAATACGGTAATGGTCTGCCCCTACAGTGCTATGTGTCAATAACGATGAGGTTGAATTAAGCGGATCGATCGCTGGATAAATACCCTGGGCCGCCATCCCTCTGGATAGCACAATTTTGCTATCCACATGTGCGGAAATAGCGGCTACCGCCGGATCAGTAAAATCATCTGCTGGTACATATACCGCTTCTATGGCTGTAACAGCTACACCAGCGATGGAAGTAATACGTTCTTGCAACGCAGCTATTTCAGTGGCTAAAGTTGGTTGATAGCCTACTCGTGAAGGTAAGCGCCCAAGCAGCCCTGATATTTCACTCCCCGCTTGCACAAAGCGAAAAATATTATCCATTAAGAGTAAAACATCTTGTTGTTTTACATCGCGGAAATATTCCGCAATCGTTAAGGCAGTCAAGGCGACTCGCCAGCGCGCCCCGGATGGTTCATTCATCTGTCCAAACACCAGCGCCGTATTAGCGAGCATGCCTGACTTTTGCATATCGTGTAATAACTCATGTCCTTCACGCGAACGTTCACCAATTCCCGCAAATACAGAAATGCCTTGATAGTAATCTGTCATTGCGTGGATTAATTCCATGACTAAAACAGTTTTGCCTACACCAGCACCACCAAACATGGCCGCTTTGCCTCCGCGTGCCAATGGTGTAAGTAGGTCAATCGCTTTAATACCCGTTTCAAATAATTCAGAAAATTTGCCTCGCGCGGAGAGGGGGGGCGCATTATGATGAATGGAACGATAAGGTGTATCAACCGGCAAAGCATCACCATTATCACAAATAGAACCAGTCACATCGAGTAATCGACCCAATACGGCACTGCCCACCGGCACAGTCATTGGACTACCTTGATTACGTACGGATACACCACGTTGTAAACCATGAGTATTGTGTAGGGCTACGGTGCGTACGGTATATGCGTCAAGATGAGCTTGTACTTCAAGTATTAGTTTTTCTGATTTAGCCCACTCCACTGACAAAACATATTCAATTTTGGGTAATACCCCATTTGGAAAGATCACATCCACGACACCGCTGCGTACCGCAACAACATGGCCTATACAGTCTGCGAGAGTGGTCTGGTTCATATTCATGTATTCACTCAGCGTAACAAAAATTTTTGTAGAGCAAGTTTGTAACAGCACGGCTAGCTTTGAGAAAACAACAATATTACTCCACTGTAAAGACTGTCTAGAATGACATCTGTAACAAACCAACACACATATTTGAACAACTGGATTTTATTTTGAAATCTTGGATTGTTCGATTCACCGGTGCTATTTCTCCCGTAGCGATGATTGGCATCTATGATAAACGGCGTGTATATCACAGTGTGCATGAGCGTGGTGCTGAACTGCTTACCCGACCATGCAAAAACGTCTAATGCTGGACAGACAATACTGATTGAGCTACCAGTCGAAATAATTAATTAACCCTACTTAAACGCTTCGAACGGACTATTTGGAAACGCTGACGCGGTTATCAAACACAATCTGATCGAAACTGTGCGGCACCGCTTCAAACGCCTTGGCGAAAGCTTGCCGGCGCGTAAATCTGCTCAATAAGCCGTTGAAGGGTCGTGCGCTATGCCATTGTCAATCGTTAGGCACATCTCGGTACGCCTATTATCGGGCTTCGCCCATAAAGATAATTATGGCTAGGGCTTGCTGTAATCTAAATTTAAATTATGCAACAAAGCTTTCCTATATAGAGAGACCTGTACAAAAACTACAAAGAATCGCAATCAAAAATACTGTTTTTGTCGGCATGGGCAACGCTGTTGTCGTCAGCATGAACAACGCTATCTTCATCTGCATTTTTTTTTGGAACGGTTGTACATAAATCTTTATCTAAACCCCATATCGGGAAGTTCTCCTTAAATTTTTCCAATACAAGATAGCTAGCATCCTTTGCCTCTTTGATATTTTTTTGCGAAAGAAAATGTCGAAGACCCAATTGGGTCTCAGGGGTTATCGGTAAAGTCAGTGAATACGTTGGTTGGCAATGATCCTCTTGTGCCTCGCGCACAGGAGGGAGATTGTTCGTTTCATTTTTTGGGTAAAAGATACCTGCTTCTCCATGACGGTAGTTGGCATCTTGGTGCGGTGATTCGATCGACACCACTAACGCAATTCCAGAATTTGGATCAAGAATTCTTTTACCCGGCTGCACGACATACACACCATCAGGGCAACAATTTCCATTTTCATCACCAATCCCTTTTTGATTACCACTCGGTCCTGCAGGGCTTTGTTGCATAATTCAAATTTGAGTTACACCAAACCCTAGGCATGATTATCGTTATGAGCGAGGCACGGTAACAGGTAGACCAAGTTGTACCCAGCGGTTAAGAATTGCGCAACG
>JAHFRX010000142.1 GCA_023266075.1 Legionellaceae bacterium
TGTGGTGGTGTTACTACTGCTGTAGATGCCGCTGCCACTGCCGCTGGTCTGTTAGTTTCCGGTGCTCGTGCTGTTGATACAGTGTTAGCAAGCAAAATATTTTTTTTCACGTCTTCCCAAGTTTCGCCTAATCGATCATATAAACTTTTATCTTTATCTTCGTTTAATTCGAATAATTCTACGCATACGGCATAAAAATCATCTCTGCTGGATGCTCTTTTAATCGCATTTAGCATTCGCACTCGTTCTTCTGGAAGGCTGGACTTCAAAGCGTCATTTAAATCACGGTATATATACGTTGAGGATATTTTGTTAGGCAGCAACGCAGCTGCTTCTTTCTGGCTGAGGACATTTCCATCTATTGCAAGTTCATAGACTCCACGCCAAGCATCAAGCCACTCCTCCTGTGTTAACTGAGCATCCGATAAGCGAGTCCGCTCTGGATCTGGATGTAAGAAATCATCTGGACTCTTTGCACTCAATATGCGCACTAATTTTTCTTTCAGAGCTTGATCGGATTCAGCTGTTGCTAAATCCGTCTTTATAAGATTTAATATCTTTTCTGTTTTAAACTGTGACATGCTAACTCTCCTAAGAAAATCAGGACTTATTTTCGGCATTTGCATCAATGATGCGGAAGGTTATGCATATGAAATATAAGTCATTATGATTTAATTATAGGCTATATTTTTGAAATGCTAATTTTTCATTGGGCGAATTGCGTGAGGATTTTGTCTAAATGATTGGAAAACAATTGAATGTCTTTGGTGCTTAATGGATTTGGACCATTGTTTATTAAACCATTATTTCGTAAAGATTCGTTGAGGTTTCGCATTGCGACGGCTTGTTTAATATTGCTTTTAGAATATAAGACGCCTTTTGAATTTAATGCGAGTGCTTCTCTGTCGATGATGAGCTCGGCTAAAAGAATGTCGCTGGTGATGACCAGGTCATTTTTTTCAATATGATCGACGATATATCGGTCTGCTGCATCAAAACCATGTGCAACGACGACACGCTTAATCCAGGGTGAAGGTGGAATCTGTGCAACGTGATTTGCAACGATCAATAGTGGCACGTGTCGCTTCATTGCTGCGCGAAACAAAATTTGCTTGATTAATTTAGGGCAAGCATCGCCATCAATCCATACTTTCATGCTTGCGCTAACATTCTACAAAATTGACAGCAAGACCACCTAAAGAGGTTTCTTTATAGATGGTTTGCATATCTTTGCCTGTTTGTTTCATCGTACGAATGACTTTGTCGAGCGAAATATGATGTTGCCCATCGCCGATGAGCGCCATTCGACAGGCGTTGACGGCTTTGACCGAGCCCATGGCATTTCGTTCGATACAAGGGATTTGGACAAGGCCCATCACGGGATCACAGGTCATGCCTAAGTGATGCTCCATAGCGATTTCAGCTGCATTTTCGACTTGCTCGATGGTACCGTCGAGCATGGCCGTTAAGCCTGCCGCTGCCATGGAGGAGGCAACACCCACTTCTCCTTGGCAGCCGACTTCAGCGCCAGAGATAGAGGCTCCTTTTTTATAAAGGATGCCAATGGCGGCTGCTGTCAAGAAATAGGTAAAAATGTCTTGGTGTTGATTTTTTTGATGTGCATCTTCGGCATATCGCAATACGGCTGGAATAATACCTGCCGCACCATTGGTGGGTGCTGTGACAATTCTGCCGCCTGCCGCATTTTCTTCATTCACCGCCATGGCGTAAAGATTGAGCCGATTCATGACGTCGGAGACCTCATAGACACTACATACACCTTGTTGATTATTGAGTTTGCGATATAAATCTGGTGCGCGGCGTTTCACATTGAGCCCGCCAGGGAGAATACCGTCATGTTGACAGCCATTGTCGATACAAGTGTTCATGACATGCGCAATGTTTAAAATGCCGGCGTGTATGTCGGAAAGACTTCGCCAGGACAATTCATTTTTAAGCATTAACTCCGCAATGGTGAGTTTGTTGTTTCGACAATGTGTTAAGAGCTCTTCAGCGGTGTCGAAAGGAAAAGGGAGAGGAGATGCGTGATCAGAAGACGATGAGAACGCTTCATCAGTGACAATAAATCCGCCGCCGATGGAATAGTAAATTTGAGTTGTTAATGGATTATCCTGCTCATCAAATGCGCTAAAACGCATGCCATTACTATGTTTAGGGAGTAACTCTTTTTGTAAAAATGGGAAATCACGCGCTGTATGAAACGGGATGGTTTTTTTGCCGGCAAGACAGAGGGTTTCTGTGTCTAAAATATGCTGCATATGGGGTAGCATCGACGCGGGATCTACGGTTTCTGGTAGCTGCCCCTCAAGACCATTTAAAATCGCTTTATCCGTTGCATGCCCCTTTCCTGTGAGTGCAAGGGAGCCATAAACCTCAATTTTCACCCGTGCTGTTTTATCAAATAGATGAGCCGCTTCAAGTTTTTCGATGAAGGCATGAGCCGCTAACATGGGGCCTACGGTATGAGAGCTGGAAGGGCCAATACCAATAGAGAATAAGTCAAAAAGGCTAATATTCATGGTTCCACCTCATCTGAAGTCAATTAAGTCGTCAGCGTAGCTTTAAAAGTGCCGTTACTCTACCATAACCGTAAGGGTTTGCAAAATGCCATCGATACGTCGCGAGGCGATTATTTTTTAGATAGTTTGCATTGATATTTTGACATGTGAAGTCTATATTAACCTTGATATTTTGACATAATAAGACTATATTAACCTTGATATTTTGACATTTTGGGGGTGAGATGCAGAGGGATTTGGAGCATGAGTTAATGTGCTGGAAGCATGCAAGTGTGCATATGCCGCTTCTGCTTCGAGGGGCACGACAGGTAGGTAAATCTTATTTGGCAACGCATTTTGCCAAATCTCACTTCGATGATGTGCTTATCATTAATTTTGAAAAAGAAGAAAAATATAAATTGGCTTTTGAAACGCTAGAGCCTAATGAGATTCTAAATCGATTGTACTTGCAAAGTGGTCATAGAATTACTCCGGGCAAGAGCTTACTTTTTTTAGATGAAATTCAAGAATGTACACAAGCATTGAAGGCACTTCGTTCAAAAAGATGTGATGCTTCTGAATCGTGGGATGCAAGCCGAACAATTTGCAGGTCAAGAATTGCTAGCATACTGTAAACCGTATATGCAAAATGAGCTGTATTATTGGGACAGGCAAAAACCAAACAGCAGTGCTGAGGTAGATTATATTATGAATGTGAACGAAACAATTTTTCCAATTGAGATTAAGGCAGGAAAAACAGGGAGTTTACGTTCTTTACAGCTCTTTTTGAATGAAAAACAATATCATTTAGGAATACGTCTTTCTTTAAAACCGCTCGAAATGAGGGATCGTATTTTGTCTATACCGTTATATATGATCGCGGAAATTCCGAGAATGGTCAGCCAAGTTTAAGGATTTGCAAAATGCCATCCAGTAGCCTTAGAGAGCTCTTCGAGCATAATCTCACCGCGAATACTATTCCCCTTCTTATTGACGCGAGGACTGAGTACGGCAATGCCGGCTTTTGTAGGCACGCTTGCGATGGTATAGCCTGAAACGCCACTTTTAGCCGGCATCCCGGTGCGCACCATGTGCGTCCCTGTTTCATCATACAAGCCACAAGTCGCCATGATGGCGAGGGTGATTTGGCAAGTGGTCAGAGAGATGATTTGTTTTTGTGATGTCGGATCTTTACCTTTATTGGCTAACAGTGTAGGGAGATACAACATTTGCTCAAGTGTTGCCTCATATGAGCATAGCGTGAAATAGAGATCGAGTGTATCCGTCACATTTTTTTCAAGGTGTTGACGGCTTTTGAGTAGATAGGCCAGTGAGCGATTGCGATCTCCGGTGTATTTCTCAGAAGCAAAAACAATAGGATTGATGCGAAGTGTTTGATGAAATAAACGAGTCATCCAAGCATCTAACCAACCAAAGGCTGCCTCAGTGTGACCTGGAATGTGTGAGCACAAGGTGATAGCACCTGCATTGAGCATAGGATTAGATGGTTTTGGGCCACCTTGATCAAGTTGGCTAATGGAGGCGAAATCATCGCCTGATGGCTCTACTTTGACCCACTCCAATACTTTTTCAGGACCATTTTCTTCTAAAAGACCAATTAATGGCACTATTTTTCCAGTGCTTTGCAATGTGACGGGATGTAATTTTGTATTGCTAAATGAGACACAAGGGCCTTCGAGTGGTTGAACGGCAATGGCTGTGATGTTCGGGT
>JAHFRX010000143.1 GCA_023266075.1 Legionellaceae bacterium
AAATCCATTCACGTTATTTGATTTTGAAGGGAAAACCGCTCTCGAAGACAAAAGCGGTCATTTAAATGTTGTGGCAGATAACATTCAAATTCGAGATTTATTGGCGATTATGGCAAGTCCTTATGAACCGTTAAATGACGTGCAAAAATCCTATCTTTTAGATGCTGCGATGCTTTGTTGGCAAACCAAGGGTAGGGCATC
The DNA here is from genome assembly GCA_023266075.1 of Legionellaceae bacterium. Taxonomy (GTDB): domain Bacteria; phylum Pseudomonadota; class Gammaproteobacteria; order Legionellales; family Legionellaceae; genus JAGVJT01. The sequence continues at coordinate 202 of JAHFRX010000143.1, forward strand.
CACTATGGATGATGTACTTGATGCATTAAGAGGTTTTGAACGGACAACACCTGATGATACGCGTCTATCGGATTTAGTTATCCTTCTTAAAAAATTTGGTTCAAATGGCCTATATGGCCATCTTTTTAATGGAACCACGCCACTCATTCAAAATACGGGCCTTGTGGTCTTTGAAATGGGCGGTTTTCAGAATAACCCCGAGCTTTTATCCATTGTGATGTTTGTGATGATAGTGATTATTCAGGGACAATTTTATCAAACCGATAGAAGCATTAAAAAGCGATGCATCATTGATGAAGCCTGGCGATTTTTATGTGACGGGAGTAATCCAACGGCTGCTCAATTTATCGAACAAGGGTTTCGAACAGCAAGAAAGCATAATGGTGGTTTTGGTGTGATCACTCAATATCTTTTAGATACGGAGAAAACCATTCAAGGACAGGCTATAGCGGCCAGTAGTGATATTAAAATCATCATGCGCCAAGGTAATTTCAAAGAGTATGTTAGAGCTCACCCCAATCGATTTACGCTTTATCAGCAGCACATGATTGAATCATTTGGTGATGTAGTGGGTTCAGGATTTTCTAGTCTCATGATAGAAGCAGGGAACACCTATAGTTTTCATCGTTATTTTGCCGATCCGTTTACGCGAATTCTTTTTTCATCGAGTGGGGATGAGTTTTCGGCAGTGGAAGCGCTTTGCAAAGATGGCATGTCCTTGGTGGATGCAGTGAAGACGGTTTCAGGACTTCATCATGGATAAATTCACGAAGTATTTTTTATGGTGGCTCATGTTACTGCCTATTTTACCGGTCATGGCACTTTCGTATTCGTTTCTACATTTATCGTATTCGAATGCGATTGTCTTGGTGAATAAAGATCGCGTCTTTGCAGAATATATTCGCACGCTTAGTCAATTGCCATTAGATGAAGCGCGGGTAAACCAGGAAACATCACGATTTCGATTGGCTTTTCAGAAGACATTGCAAACTTATGCGTCAAAGCATCATGTCGTGATTTTAGATAAAAAAGATGTTTTAGCAGCAGGTGAAGATGGTGTAACCGATGTAACAGGCAACATTTTGCATGATCTTGAGTTTTGTTTGCGAGCAAAAACATGAAATTTGCCTTGAGTTTTATCTTATTGAGTGTCGCAACTGTCGCGATGTCGCAAGACTTAGGGGTGATAGGTGAAGTATTTCCGATTACAGAAGAGAGTTTTTTAATGTTAATTGAATCAAGAATGAAAGTTATGGATGAGTTAGGTGAATTAAATCAAATGCACAGGATTTGGCAAGAAGAAGTGGATGCATATGCCAAACGGCCAACTCCTGTTGGGCTTAAGCGAGCGTTAAAGCACCGAGTGCATCGCTATAAACCTGTGATTGTGCTGAGCCAAGATATTTTAGATGAGAAGGGTGACATTTTATTTCATCAAGGCACTAAACTGAATGCGCTGGATGCGTTAAAAAACTATGAACCGCATTGGGTTTTATTTGATGCAGATGATAAAGCACAAGTGGCATGGGCAAAACAAACGCTAAAACAAGTTGGAGATGCTCGCATTATTTTGGTTGGTGGTAATGTGAGCCGCATGGAAGCACTTCTTAACCAACCCATTTATTTTGATCAAGGTGGCAAGATTAGCCATCAATTAGGAATCAAGGCTGTTCCTTCGATGGTGACGCGTGAAAACCTATCCCTACTCATTCAAGAAATTGCGATTTCGGAGGATGGGCATGCGCTTTAAAATGACTTTTATGATTGCATGTTTATTTTTATCGGAAAGCATTTTTGCCTCCACATGCAATGGTCATTTTGTGAATCCGATTAAGGATGTGTGTTGGCGTTGTTTGTTTCCACTTTCGATTGGTGGTTCACAAGTGGTTTCTAGTGATTTGCCGGACACAGAGAACTCACCAAGCCCCATTGGGATTTGTCCAACAACCATTGGCAGTAGAATTGGTCTTAACATCGGTTATTGGGAGCCGATGGCAATGGTTGATGTGACGGATGCTCCTTATTGTTTAGTTAATTTAGGTGGGACGCAGCTCCATTTGGGTTCTAAGGCACGTCGTGGTGGCAGGCAAACCATTGAAGAAGGAATGACGCGCGCATTTTATCATGTGCATTGGTATCGCTATCCACTCATTGCGTGGCTTAATTTAATCACATCCAGCGGGTGTCATCAGGCTGGAGATTTTGATATTGCTTATCTGACAGAGCTCGATCCAACGTGGAACGACTCGGAAATGGCTTTTGTGTTAAATCCAGAAGCCGTTTTATTTGGAAATCCTGTAGCACAAAGTGCCTGTGCGGCAGATAGCTTATCTGCCACCTTAAAAAATAAAGCTCTGGATAGTTTGTTTTGGTGCGCAGGAAGTCAAGGCAGTCTTTATCCTATGACAGGGCATGTGAATGCACCCTTATCGCCAGTGCAAGCAGCGCTCTTACTTGCAGAGCGTATGAATTATAAATTGCATCGAGAGGGACTTATTACGGATTCTAATGCCAAAGATGCATGTAAAGAGCATCGATTATCTGTTTTACCCAAATCACGATATCGCTACGAAATGGTGAATCAAGTGGCTGATGGCAAACATTGTTATCCCGGAGGGCATACAACACTTGCATGGGAAACAGACAAAATTAAACCACATCTGCCCAATCAATATGGATTCTTAGTCTGGAGGAAAAGAAATTGCGTCTACCTATAATTTTCCTCAGCGTTTTGTTGAATTCTGCTGTATTTGCAGAGAACAGCGCTGTGTTTATTAGTTTTTCAATGCCTGAAAAATTGTTGATTGAAACATTACAAGAAAGTGCTCGTCTTCAAATTCTAGCAGTATTGAATGGTTTGGTTGACAATTCTTTTGAGAAAACAGTTCAGAAAGTGACGGTATTAACCAAAGAAATCCCTAATCTTCAATTACAAATTGACCCCACCCAGTTTGAGCGATTTAACATAAAAAAGGTCCCAGCATTGGTCGTAGAAAACAATCAGTGTTTTGATGTGGTTTATGGAAACTTGCCCCTTCACGCAGGGCTTTTACGTATTCATGAAAAAGGCGAATGTGTGAGGCATGCATCATGAAAGGGGTTTTGATACTGCTCATAGTAATACCTTGTGCTGTATTTGCTAATCAGGATGTATTGCTTCTTAAAGATAAAGCAATGCAGGATATGCTTCATTTTAATCCAAGTGTTGTTATTTCGAATTTTAGTGAAACACGAATTGAAGCGAATTTAAAACCGAATGAAAAAGCGGGTAATCAAGTCCTACTTCAAGAAAGCATGAACCGATTAGCACAAGATGAAACAGCTACCTTTGTTGTTAAAGAAGAGCATCAACGCGCTAAAATTACACCTAATGATAAGGCGTCTGAGATTAAAGAAGGCGAGCGTATCATTGAAAAAGCAGAAGAGATGATTCGCCCAGGATGTCATAAAGAGCCTGTGCCGTGCGAAGAAAAAAACGTTGAAAAAATATGTGAAGAAACACGTCATATTAATCCGATTACTTGTACCAAAAAACTTTTAGTGCATGTGACAGGCTTTAGTCGAAGCGAGGTTTCACGAATTTTTATAAAAAAACTGTCCACCATTGATTTAACTCGATGTAACAAACAAGACGTTTATTGTACCGATAAGCAACTGGTGAAATTGCATTCTGAGTGCGAGCATCTGAAAGTTAATATTATCTTAAATAATCAATCGCTTCGTTTGACGAAATGGCCTACCTGTCAAGATCCAACGTTAACGCTTGCAGAAGATAATATCCAGCCACTTTTTAAAGCCAAAATTGAAATGACTGAGTATAGGACGGAAGATAAATGGGATGGAGATCATTGCGAAACGTCCACTTATAACGCTTGTATCCAAGAGTCTTCTAATGCCTGCCTTGATCCGAATCAAACGAAAGTGATTGATGGTATTGAAGTCACACGGCGTTGTTGGGGTGAGGAGCGTCAATATCAATGTCTAGGGGATGTTGTTACAACATGTACCCTATGGGTTGACAATGGATGCTCAAATACTCGTGCTGAAT
>JAHFRX010000016.1:0-13954 GCA_023266075.1 Legionellaceae bacterium
CATCGCCTTGCACACGAAACTGCCCGCGTGATAAGGCAGAAGGCGTTCTCACATATTGTAACTCAGCAAGATGTTTTAAAATTTGACGCTGATCCACACGTTCACCGCGCGAAAGATGTAAAATCATCTTTAGATAAGCGTCAGGATCACCCAAACCATAAATCGCTGACACTGTCGCCACAATAATCGCATCGTTTCGCTGGATCAGTGCTTTGGTAGCAGAAAGACGCATTTGCTCAATATGCTCATTGATAGAAGCATCTTTTTCGATGAACGTATCCGAAGCCGGTACATACGCCTCAGGCTGATAATAGTCGTAATATGAAACAAAATATTCCACTGCATTGTGCGGAAAATATTCTTTAAACTCACCATACAATTGCGCTGCTAGTGTCTTATTGGGCGCCATGATCAGTGTCGGCCGCTTCAGCGCTTGAATCACATGGGCCATGGTAAATGTTTTGCCACTGCCGGTCACGCCAAGTAGCACTTGTTTTGATAGTCCGGCCACTACACCGTCAATCAAACTAGCAATGGCTGTCGGTTGATCACCTGCTGGTTCATACGTTGCGCATAATTTAAATTCATTTTTTTGCATGGCATTTTCTTTCAAATATTGTACAATTAGGGCCTTGTTTATTGACAGATGACCACTCATGACGCTATCGTTTCGCGTACAGCGCGTTAAACCGTCCCCAACACTCGCTATCGCGGCCATCGCGGCTGAATTGCAAGCAAAGGGGGCTGATATTATCAACCTCGGTGTAGGTGAACCAGATTTTGATACACCCGATTATATCAAACAAGCCGCTGTTGACGCTATAGCGCGCGGCCTTACAAAATACACGGCTGTCGATGGCACACGCGAGCTTAAACAGGCTATCATTGAAAAATTAATCCGAGATAATGCGCTGAACTACGAGCTCAATCAAGTACTCGTCTCCGTCGGTGGAAAACAAAGTTGTTATAACCTGTGTCAAGCACTTCTCAATCCCGGTGATGAGGTCATTATCCCGGCACCTTATTGGGTATCATACCCAGACATGGTACTTTTAGCAGATGCAACACCTATTATTGTGCCAACAACTTATGCACAACACTACAAAATCACACCCACACAATTAGAAGCGGCTATCACACCGCAAACCAAGCTCTTTTTTCTCAACAGTCCTTCAAATCCTTCAGGGATTGCTTACACGCTTAATGAACTCACTGCCCTTTCGGATGTCTTGATGCGCCATCCACAGGTATTGATTGCTACAGATGATATGTATGAGCATATTCAATGGTCTTTTCCTTTCTGCAATATATTAAATGCCAATCCTAAGCTTTATACCCGTACGATTGTACTGAATGGTGTTTCCAAAGCATATGCCATGACGGGTTGGCGTATTGGTTATGCCGCAGGACCTGCACCTATTATTAATGCAATGAAAACCATTCAATCACAATCAACCTCAAACCCTTGCTCAATCTCACAATACGCGGCGATGATTGCTTTACGTGGTGGTTACGACAGTATTCACATGATGCGTGATGCTTTTAAAATACGTCACGATAATTTAGTTTCACGGTTAAATCACATGCCTGGTGTTCGCTTGATTCCTGCTGATGGTACGTTTTATCTATTTCCTGATGTCAGTGCAGTTATTCAACGACAAGGGTTTGCAAATGATTTGGCTTTTTCTGAAGCATTGTTACAAAAAACAGGGCTTGCTATCGTGCCAGGCTCCGCTTTCGGGACGGAGGGATGTATTCGACTTTCTTTCGCAGCAGATGCAGTCACCTTAAAAAATGCAATGGATAGACTAGAACAATTTATTCAATAAAAGGCTCACTTCATGGACGATACTATCACTTGGCAACCTCAGGACACCACCACAACGCGTCTCTATCATTTCATGCGTTTTGTCGAGCGTGATCAGAAGATAACACTGTTGGATTACCAAGCACTCCATCAATGGTCCATCGATCATCTTGCTGCATTTTGGGAAGCGCTCGTTGCCTTTTTTAAGCTCTCATTTGATACACCTGCACATCATACGTTATCGTATCCAGATGCCTCTTTTCACATGCGAGATGCCATCTGGTTTGATGGTGCAACATTCAATTTTGCAGCCAAACTCTTACAACGCCAAGATAAACATCCGGCACTGATTTGTATCCATGAGTCTGGCCTAAGAGAGGTCATTCCTTTTGATGAATTAAAGCAACGTGTTGCAGCCACTGCAGCCGGGATGAAAAAACTAGGGATTAAACCGCTCGATCGCGTCGCGGGGGTACTGGGTAACAATGCTTATCCCATCATTGCAATGCTCGCAACGGCATCTTTAGGTGCAATTTGGTCCTCTTGCTCGCCTGATTTTGGTGCTGAAGCGATAATAGACCGATTGACTCAAATCACGCCCAAGCTCTTATTTATTGCCGAGGAATACACGTATCAGAATAAATGCTACATCATGCATGATAAAATTAACGCATTGAAAGAAAATCTTTCGACACTTGAGAAAATAGTATTATGCACGTCCAAGAACATAACACTCGATGGATGCGTGACGTGGAATGACTTTCTCATCACAGAACACACGCTAACGTTTGAACCTTTTCCTTTCAATCATCCGCTCTATATTGTATTTTCATCAGGCACAACAGGTCAACCGAAATGCATCGTTCATGGGTGTGGCGGCACACTCCTACAGCATCTCAAAGAGTTGGGGTTACATACCGATTTATCAGAACAAGACACACTCTTATTTTACACGACGTGTGGTTGGATGATGTGGAATTGGATGGTTTCAGCATTAGCACTCGGTGCCACCTTGATTCTTTATGATGGCGCTCCTACAAATCCGACCATGACACGGCTCTTTGACATTATTGAACAAGAAAAAGTTACTGTTTTTGGAACCAGTGCAAAGTATCTCGCCAGTCTTGAACATGCCAATGTTTCCTTGAAAACAAGTCATAACCTAAACCACTTACGCACGATTCTTTCAACAGGCTCCCCACTTCTCCCCACACAATACGATTATGTTCGCACACATTTCTCACCTCAAATTCAGCTGTCTTCTATTTCAGGCGGGACAGATATCATCTCTTGTTTTGCTTTGGGGAATCCCATCAGCCCGGTGTATCATGGAGAATTACAATGTCTGGGGCTGGGGATGGCTGTTGAGGTGTATGATGAAAACGGACACTCAATAAAGCAAATGGTTGGTGAACTGGTATGTGTAGCTCCTTTCCCCTCCATGCCGCTTGGTTTTTACAACGATGTGCACCATGAAAAATACACACGCGCTTATTTTCTACGATATCCAAATGTGTGGACACATGGCGATTTTGCTGAAATCACAGCTCACCATGGTGTCATCATCCATGGTCGTTCAGATGCGACACTCAATCCTGGTGGCGTAAGAATCGGCACAGCAGAGATTTATCATCAATTAGAGCACATCCCTGAAATCCAAGACAGCGTGGTCATTGGCCAAGAGTGGCATCATGATACACGCATCATTCTTTTTATCACATTGACAACAGGAGCCGTATTAAATGACGCTTTAAAAACAAAAATCTGTCAAACACTGCGTCAAAACGCCTCTCCAAGACACGTTCCCGCAAAAATTATTGCAGTACCCGATATCCCAAGAACCATCAATGGCAAAACAGTAGAAATGGCTGTTCGACAAGTTGTTCATGGTCAAGAAGTCGCTCAACTGACGTCGCTGGCAAATCCAGATGCGCTGATATATTTTAAAAACAGACAAGAATTGTCTGTTGATTAAAATGCTAATGCTTTTTGAGGTATCTCGCGTATAATAGTATGATTTTACTGTACAGTTTATCATGATCGAAATTATTGGACTCTCTAAATCTTATCGTGGTCTTCAAGTCCTCTCTGATCTTCATTTATCGATTCGCTCTGGAGAGATTTTTGGTATTATTGGTAAAAGTGGCGCAGGAAAATCAACATTATTGCGTTGTATCAACCTCTTAGAGCGTCCAGACCAAGGTCGCGTACTCATTCACGGCGAAGACATCTTAAAACTCTCGGCCGAAAAATTAAGATACGTGCGGCACCAAGTTTCGATGATTTTTCAGGATTTTAACCTCTTAGGAAGCAAAACGGTATTTGATAATATTGCGTTGCCCATGCGCATTCAAAAGATGGATGAAGCCCTCGTTCAACAGAAGGTCAATGAATTACTCGAATTCGTAGAATTAAGCGATAAGACACATACCTATCCTAAAGCACTGAGTGGTGGACAAAAACAACGCGTTGCCATTGCGCGATCATTAAGCACATCGCCTCGTATTTTATTATGTGACGAAGCCACATCGGCCCTTGACCCTGAGACAACGCAATCTATTCTTGCGTTGCTTAAAAAAATCAATCTGCATTTTGGTATCACGATTGTACTCATTACACATGAAATGGAAGTCATTAAACAAATTTGTCATCGTGTTGCAGTGATGTCTCACGGTGTTATTCAAGAAATGCTGCCTTTGTCAGAAGTTTTTTCTCATCCAGAAAGCATTGCGAAGCGTCTTTTATATGCACATTTGTCACCTAAGCTTCCGGCGTGTTTGTTAAAAAATATAACATCCATCGCCAATGATAAACCGTTATTACGCCTATATTTCGAAGGGACAGCAGCGACAGGCCCCTTTATTAGCCAAACGAGTCGAGCGTTAGCACTTGATATTAATATTTTACTGGCAAATATTGATCGTATTGAAGCAATCACTTGTGGCATCATTATTATTGAATTAACCGCTGACAAAGCGCTGCTTGAAATGTTTATCAAACGTTGTCAACAACACCAATTGACCGTGGAGATATTAGGTTATGTTACCCATCCTATTTAATGAAATTACAAGTGCTACATTAGAGACACTGTATATGGTCTTCACCAGTACGTGTCTCGCGGTTTTATTTGGGTTACCGTTGGGTACGTGGGTGTTTATTACCGCGCAAATTAAACCTCACCCGGCATTAAATACCGTGCTCAACAGTATCATTAATATCACACGCTCTGTTCCCTTTATCATTTTACTGGTTGCATTAATTCCTATCACTCGTCTTATTGTTGGAACATCCATTGGTGTACATGCCGCAATTATTCCTTTATCACTCGGTGCTATTCCCTTCTTTGCACGCTTGACGGATAACGCTTATCAACGCCTGCCACGCGGCTTGTTGGATACAGGTTGTTCAATGGGTGCCTCGACATTACAAATGATTAAAAATATTTTACTGCCTGAAGCAAAACCTGCTTTGATTCAAGCAACAACACTAACGGCTGTAACGCTGGTCAATTATTCCGCCATGGCAAGAACCGTTGGTGGCGGCGGACTGGGTGATCTTGCACTACGCTATGGCTATCAACGCTTTGATTCAACGGTCATGTTCATCACCGTTGCTTTATTAGTTCTCCTTGTACAACTCACACAATGGGTGGGTGACGCATGGACAGCATCAATTGAAAGGAGAGAAAGCAAATGCGTTTCATCTTCGGGCTGATATTCGGATGCCTCATACTCACCAGTTGTCATCAATCCACAGAAGATACTTTAGTTATCGGTACCATCGCGGGTCCCGAGACTGATTTGGTCAGAACGGCGGCTATCGTCGCTCAAAAGCGCTTTGGTTTAAAGATAAAAATTATCGAATTTAATGACTATAATCTACCTAACGAAGCGCTGAATGACGGTAGTTTAGATGCCAACATTTACCAACACTTACGCTATCTTAACATGGCAAAAAAAATGCGCCACTACGCTATTATCCCTCTGGGTAAAACCTTTCTTTATCCCATGGGCCTTTATTCAAAACGATATACGACTATTGATACTTTGCCTGATGGTGCAACCATCGCCATCCCCAATGATCCGAGTAATGAAGCTCGTGCATTAATATTACTACAACATGCAAAATACATCACGCTGGATGAAAAAAATACATCAGGCGTTCATGATATTGTATCGAATCCGCATCATTTTCATTTTAAACCGATAGATGCAGCGCAACTCCCCCGTATCTTAGCTGACGTAGATGCCGCCGTGATAAATACCACATTTGCACTCCCCGCAGGCCTATCACCCACACACGACGCCATCCTTCTTGAAAGTACTGATTCGCCGTATGTGAATTTAATGGTCATTAAAGAACACTCTCATAAAAAAGCACAATTAGATAAATTCTTACAGGCCTTTCATTCAAATGAAGTCAAAACGCAAGCACATCAGATATTCAAAGACGCAGCGGTACCCGCATGGTAAAAATGAGTATATAATGAACGTATATACCAGAGGAGAGAGTGATGTCTAAGCGTAAAAAGGAAAAGTATAGCACTAGCACACTGCTGAATGAAATGTTTCGAGGCTTTGGTAACTATGCCTACCATTCTAAAGCCCTCCAAAAACTCTCTCCAGAAAATCGAGATTTATTTTTAACCACTTATCAAGAGAGTCTTGGATTAACTCAAAGCAATACCGAAGCCCACGCAACCCGATATATCAAGGCGCGTACCGACAGCATCGCCTCGCTCCCAGGGGTGGCATTTGACAAAAACCCAGAACGGCTCAAAAAACTCAAGAGTCTACTCAACTCTGTAGATCACGCCGTGCAAAATATCGGTGCACGATATCATCCCGATAATTTAACGTCATATCTAGGAGAACAACGTCAAAAAGCAATTGACTTCATTGATCAACAACACCAAGAAGATATCGATAAAATTAAAAGTACTTATGCCGCTGATCCTACCCAACAAAAAAATGCGCTGGGCACACTCGAGGCTGCACATCAAGCACAACGTAAAGCACTCGAAGATGGCATCACAAAAGACGTGAATGCACTCCATAAAGCCGTTGAAAAAGAACATTTGCGTGTCTCGACCTTTGCCGTTTTACGACATGAAAACGAGCACATGCGAAAAGTGTTCGATAAGGCTTACTTAGAAGGTGGTGGCAACAATACCGGCATCGCTATGGGAGGCGAGGGAGGCATATTCAAAGACTTAGATTTTGACACACTCGCAGGTTATGTCGGTAATAACTTCAAAACGCTCACTGGGCGTAATTTAAACGTACAACAAACAGGAGCAGATCCGAAGAAAACCTATAAATTTACGCTGGATTTACCGAACATTTCCAAATTTCATGCCAGCATCGAAGATCTCAAAAGATTGGACTTCAGTTTCTCCAGTAGAGGCTATTATAGTGACTCCTCTAACAGAGCGATGTTAGACATGCTCGTCATTGCTAATTTATTAAAATTATCAGGCGAAGAAAATCCTTATGCAGACATCAGCGGCTACACTAAAAATCCAGAGATGGCGATGAAACTCGCGCAGGATGCTTTTGAAGCACTACGCATGGTCGGCTACCCAGAAGATAAAATTAAAATTATCATCAATGGTAAAGCGTATACCGCAAATGAGAAAGAAAATAATTTTAACGCATTATTTAAAAATAATCCGGGTCGACGACAAGAAATCGAACAACATGTCAGCATGCATCAGAAAAAAGCAGATCCAGCAATGCTTGATGCGATGAGAAAAGAAATGGAGACGGAACGGGCAAAATACGAGACACCCAGTGCCGCACCATCTTCAACGACAGGAGCATCGACTTCACCACCAGCAGCACCTGTAAAACTCTCGAAGTCAGGAAAATCCAAAACACCACCACCAGACGGCGGTCCTGGAGCACCTCCAGTTGCTGTAGGTTAGGTGGGTCTGCCACATCCAGTGCCCGCCGAAAATAGACCGCTGTTACCGTCTCGTTTTTTCAGACATCACCGCGGCAAGGCTTTTAGTATTAGGATCTCGTGCGTAAGTATCTAAAATATCTTGAACAAGCTGACCTAAGACACCCGCATGGTTCTCTTCTTCAATAACACCAACTTCACTTTTGAGCGCATTCAAACGCTCATTTAATTCTTTTGTAACCGTGCCATTGGGGAAAAGTAGTGCTAAAAATCGTCTCGCTTCACCTGGCCCTAGATGACGATATAATTGATTCCGCACAGCAGCATCTTCAGCAGTGGTACTAAATGCCCAGAGTTCAATCGGTCCTAGCGTTAATGTCAGCAATTGCACACTAATACCCGTTTTTGTAGCAAACTGAGCAATAAACGTAGCACCACCTTGCCTTGGACCATGTACTCGCGTACGCAAAGCGACTTTCGCTGTTTCAGATAATCCAAAAATCTTCGTTGTCTTTTCGATGGTTTGTGCAGGCCCCGCATCCATAATATATATCGCTGTCGCAAACTCAATCATCACAGGATCAAAGTCATCTACAGACTGTGACAATAAAGAAATTTGTACATTCCATTTTCGGCCTTCACGCATATCTATAATGACCTGATCACGTACCGCTTGTGAGCGCGACGTACGATGAAATTCATCATACACAATGCGCTTCGGATCCTCTCGAATCTCACGAATTCTATCCATATGGTAATTACGATATTGCTCCGGAATATCACTTAATACTTCTTCTGTTAAGTAATAATGACGCGCTAGCACATAACGTGCCAACATATACATCACAGATGTTTTACGATCAGCAGCATCTCCACCACTTTTTGCAACTTCATCGAGATCAAGAGACACAATTTTTGATTCACCCAAATCAAACGCCGTTACACGTGATAATACCGGGTATTCACGTACAGCACTTGAAACCATTCTAGAAAAAGCACCGATTAATGTTTCACCGGTCGGTGTTGTGACTTTCTCGTAGAGATCTTCAATCGAAGATATTCTGCAAATGGATGCAGCATCGGCCAATAACGGCATAGCGTAACGCTGCGCCAACATTGCTTCATGTATAAAACCTGCCGAAAAAAGTGCATCGGTCACTTCCCACCACGTTGATTTTGAATCTCTCACAAAACCAATTTCATCCAGTATGCCGTCAATCAGCTCTTCTAGCCCTAATGAATAAGGCGCAGGATTATTTTCATCCGAAAGACTCTTGTAGAGCTCATCTACAACCATCCCTGATAAATCAGCCATGCCATCATAAGGTTTCGGCGCACCCAATGGTGTGGTGAGTAATGTTAAAAAATTCACTAAAAACGAGCGCTCTAGTGCTGTTGGATAGCGGCACCCTAATTGTGTATCAAACGGGTTAATCGAATATTCTGGCGTCATTCTTAAACGATAATAAGCCGCTAAATGGCGACTCTCAACCGGAAGTGCTTCTTTCAACAAAGAAATCAACCCACTACTGGAAGGACCAATATCAATAATCGCGATTCGTGGTAACCGCGTAATCCCGGCAGACATACAAAGCGCCAGATTTTGAGCATTTGACAGTACTGATTTACCCGAACCAGGACGTGCATAAACCAAATCAATCCAGGTTGTTTGTAAACTTGAACCCGGTTGAAAAGGCCATGGCTTACCATCCGGCGAACGAAATAAAATAGCCCCTACTTTCCATGGTGAGGCAGGTCTTGTAATAGGCAGCATCTTGATCACATCTGACAGCGGCGCAACAGAAGCGACAGCAGGGCTTGATGTCGTTGTTGCCAACATTGTTGCCACAAATCCTTCAAATGGGTCACCACAAATTTCAGAAACATCTGTTGAGCCCCAACCTTGTATCGCTTTGACTAATTCCGATCCACGACGTCTTAAAAGCGGTAAATCACCCTCAGGTGCCCAAGTTGTTGCAACAACACGTAAACGCACAACGGCTTCATCAGAGTTCAATTGAATATACTTTAATAAATTGACTGAATCGCTTAACAGTCGATTTTGCGCTGAAGAAAAACTCAAAATAGAAGAAAGTAACCCTTTTAATTTCAGGCTATTCCAACCATCACTCTCAATAAAAAAAGAGATACGCCACGGAATATGCGTTGGTAATATCCGTGTAAATAAACTCATGAATGGACGAATATCTTTTGGAAATAAATCAATATAACTGCAAGCATAAAGCTTATCACCGACTTGAACCGTCCGGCGATCAATAATATCAGCCTCTCGAGGTATCACTTGTTTTGCTAGAGAAGGCCATAAAAGATCGGAGAGATCACCTTCAAAATTGTTCAATTCACGCACGGGGATGTTGTCCCCAGGCAATGTTGGACGCCAATCTGTCGATGTGAAATCTGGATCTGCGGTCAAACGAATAGCGTGAATTGCATCATGTACTTCGAGCACATGAGCAACAATATTCAACGTTTCAAAATCACTCTGCACTGAGCGTACAAAAGCACTATGCGTATCCCGCAATTCAGGAATCGCCGCGAAAACAGCCTGAGTATAGCGAAAAGGAGGGGCTTTTTTCTCTTTCAGCATCTTCATTTTCGCTTTAGCCGCATCCTTCAATTGATCATTTGCTAAATTAAAAGGACGTGTATACAAAGCCACGTAGAGTCGCTCTTCAGCACAATACTCACTCAAATAAGTGACGCGCTCTTGAAACAAGTCATCCAAACCCAAATTCAAGCGTTTTGCTGTAGCCTCTGCAGGCGCGTAAATAGAACGAATATGCGCTTGGATATTTTCTTTATCTTGTGTAAACAAAACCTGCACTGCATGACCAGGTCGACTCATTGCAGGGTGAAGTGCATTAGATAGTCCCTCAACTAGCCGCTCAAACTCCTCAGCTCCCATTAAAGTGGTTGTCCCTTCGATATGAAAAACAGTCAGCAATGAACCATCATGATTCACTAAAACTGTCTCGCTATCTGCTGTTTCTAATTCACAGTAAGATTCTGTAGTTTGCTTCAACGACGTACTTAGCCAAGCGAAAAAGGTATCCACGCCTTCAAAAAACGATTCCATCCATCTACTCATCCTGCTTCTCCTGGCTTAGGAACGCGACATAATTAACTTTCGAATAGAAAATTATCATCGCAACACCCCTTATTTCTCCGCTAATTCTTCCACAGCATTTGCCGCCCAGCGCTCAATTTGCTGTCGAAATTTAGCTCGCGAAGGTAATAATCGAATTTCGCGAAATACTTCATCCATCTTTTGACGTGAGACATTATCAGAGTCAATCAAAAATCGACCCATCATCGCAGGATCACTCGTTCCTTCACCAAATTTATCCTCAACCACTTGTGAACGAAACTTCAGTGAGCGGTAAATTGCTTGAGCTGTATTTTTATACCCCGTATCATTCGTCATAGCGCAAAATAACACGTGGCACAACGCATTCAGCTCTTGTTGAGAAAGCTCGGGTAAAAAAACTAACGTGCCACCACCATACCCACCAACACCGACTGACTCAATAAAAAAACATTGCGCACAGAAACAACAAGATGTTAATAAATTATCAATCTTGTTATTCGCATAGTTACCATCAATATTAATGATGTGCTGATCTGTACGTGCCTGAAATTTGCAAAACTGACACGTATAGTTATCTCGCTCAAAAACTCTCTCTTCATAAGCTTCAAAGCGCGGATCAGCGTGCCTGGCTGAATACAATCGCCAGGCACTTGGACTCGCTGTTAACTTGAGTTCAGGAGGACGCTTACTACCCATAGGTAAGCTCCGTATTAACCACTAAACACAGAACCTGTTGGGCCCGATGTTTCGCCACTGCCACCAAACAACGTAGAACCTGTGACACCCAAAATAGAAGGAAGAAATAAAAGTGCTGCGGCAATAAACGTCAATGCAATCGGTGTCCCGACTGTGATGTTTGTAGGATTATCTTTATGCTGCTTAAATTTCATGATAGCACCAATAGAAAAACCCAAACCAGCTAAATAAGAGCCTGCCGTAACCAATTTTGTTAAGCTTGTAAATGAACCTGTGATAGAAGACGCCATACCACCCAACGATAAACTACTCGATGCATAAGCGACACCCGCAGTAGTTAACGCCACCCATGTGGCTAGCTGTGCCACTGTTTTCGTATAGTTTTTATTCTTATTCTTATCCATTACTAGCCCCTTTCATTTTATGAATCGTTATGTTCCCATCAACGTATTATTAATCATTTCAATCGTTCCTACAATATTCACCGCAAGTATCCCACCAAACACATGTGTTAGACCTTTTCCAGTACCATTAGGTGGCTGTCCTGTACTGGCCGATTTTGTAATCATCATCCAACCTTTCACAAATGCATACAATCCTATCGTTTGAATAATCACCGTCAACGCATTTCCCAAACTACTATCTCCACCCAACCATGTATTCATGGCACTCGTATCTGAGTAAGATAAGACATTCGAATACCCAAATGTTGTGTTCATTAGCACTTCAAAACCCGTTGGAAAATAAATCAACATCCCCGCAACAATAAAATATAATAAGGGCTCTTTCATGCTGGATGAATTCCCACCACCTCCGCGCGTCTCACCGTGAGACTTCAATGCCATCAACGCTTTCATAGCAAACAAAATACCAAGAAGATAAGCCCCACCAGTTATCAGCTTCTGAACAGGAAGCAGTGATTGTGCTATATTGGTGAGAATACTCCAGTTTTCCATAGGCTATACTCAACTGTCCACTTGACTAAATCTTATGATACGGCCTGAACTTGTCAGGATTCGTCCTCGCTCAGCATCAATCAGCCTTACAACACCATAACCCGCGACAGGAGAGCCTTCTCTAACCGTCATAGACGAACCATTAGAAGCAATCAACCAAGCTCTTCCAGGAATAATCGCTTGAATAGAATACATCACCACAGTGCTTGGTAATCCTCGCTGATGTATACGCGAGTATTTTACGGTATGACGCTTCGTATTCAACGCTGTGAGGCGTTCTATTTCTCGTGTTTGTGTATCTAGCCTATCCGATAGTGCAGTAAGATGAGCAGATAATGCAGATATCTTAGAAGAAACATCAGAGACGGTTGAATTCATCGAAGAAACTTGGTTATTTACAGTTTGTAATGTTGAGTTCATATTACTCTGTTCTTGTTCCAACGAATTCAATTTTTTGGCCATCCCACTATCACTCGTCACTCCAAAATTCATCGTGGATTGCTGAGATGGATGTTGCTCAAAGGATTTTTGTTGTACTGTCACAGGCATGATCTCATTTTTTTTCGAACCACCTGTAATGAACGAACTCATCATTTTGTAACATAATAAAACTAAAAAGAAACCACCTAAAACGATTGCACTTTTACGAAGCATCGGATTTTCCCACGGCTTCATCGTGTCGCTCGTATGATCTCTTCCTTCTGAAGATACTGCAACATCGTTATCTTCAGGTTGTAGTTGATCCTCAGGTTCTGAAGCAAGGAGATCGAGATCATCTAATTTATATTCGTCATTATTTGGATCATTATCTACCATGGCGTTTATCCTAAATTAAAGTGCCACATCCTGAGTAAACAGGATACCCAGCCCTGTGCCTGCAAATACTTCCACAGTCGTTGGACGATTCATGTCTTTTTGTGCGGTTTTAGACCAAGCCTTACCTACTTCACCGATTGCAATTAACGCATTATCCATGGTCGAGCGACCTATCGTTGAAACCGTCGTATTCGTTTGTCCACCCGTACCACCCACACTCACTGTAGTATTCGCCGATTGAATAGCACTACTCATTCCTGACATAAAAGACGATGCAAATAACGCACCATAACGTTGTAAATAGTGATGATTGGTTTCACTCGAAAGCGCCGTTCTCGCCGTATTGGGGTCAATAGCATAGGCACTAATTTGTACAGTTTTGTCCTTCCCTGGTATAGACAGCGTATTAAACATAATTACAATCTTTGAGGCATTTGAGGGTAAATTAAAACTACCAATCAGTTTTGACCCTTTTAATCGACCCGACACAATCGTTGCTAAAATTGGGCCCGGCTCATCCGTATTCACTGAAGTATCCATCACAGCAAACATAATATCTCCTGTCCTGACGGCATTGTCAGTCATCACACTTTCTCCTGCTCCATCAGATTTTTGCATGGATGAGTTACCCTGTGGAAGTACACCCGCTCCCTGAGATGCTTCTTG
>JAHFRX010000016.1:13964-14362 GCA_023266075.1 Legionellaceae bacterium
TTATCTGATTTAGCTGCCGCAACAGACATTTGCTCATTGGTCTTTTTCCACGTTTGTAGCGCCTCTTTGGCAGCGCCCATCATAAGACCCATCTTTTGAGTTATTTGTGCTTGATAACGTTGCTGAGCGGCCTGCTGTTGCTGTTTACTCATGATCGCTTCTAATTTTTTTGCGTCTTGCTGTTGTGCATTTGCACGTGGCTCATTCATTGAAAGCTGGAGCTGCGCGCCAGGAACACTCATCAACTGACTATCGTTCGATGCAGACGGAGTGGTCGTCACATCACCTGCGTCAGCGAAGCCTGCCGCTTTTAACTCAGCAGCGCTAAAGCCTGCTGATTTTAACTGTGCCGCACTAAAGCCTGCCGCTTTTAACTCCGCAGCACTAAAGCCTGCCGC
>JAHFRX010000017.1 GCA_023266075.1 Legionellaceae bacterium
ACCAATACCAGACACTATCAGTAATCCAAGCATACCGCCTGGAATCCTAAAAGGACGTTGATGTTCCGGTGCACTTTTTCTAAGCTTAATCACCGCTATAAACATGATAAAGTACATCAACATATAAAGCTGTGCCGCTAATGCCGTCAAAAACCAATATGAACCATTCACACTTGGCATAAATAAGAAAAGAGCCGCAAGCAACGTTACAATGATAGCTTGGCTCACCAATAGAACGATAGGCGCACCATGTTGGTTTTCTCGCTGAAAAAACGTCGGTAAATTACCCTCACATGCGGCAACCATTAACCCCTTTGTTGGCGCAATAATCCAATTACTCACACCACCCAACCCACCGAGAACTAACATCATAGCGGCAAGCGGTAAGCAATAAACCAAATCATATTGCGCTAAAAACGCATGGAAAGCTTGCATAATGCCCGCGACCAAATTAATCTCATCATGCGGCAACACAACTGCAATTGCCAAAGAACCCAAAATAAGTGTACTCAAGATGATCACCACAGACAGAATGAGTGCCTTAGGAAACGCTTGTTGAGGGTTGGCTACATCATTTGCATGCACAGTGGCAATTTCAATGCCACAAAAAGACATCATAATGGCCGTCAATGAAACCCACATCGAGCTATCGCTCCAATGCGGCATAATACTCGCCTTATCAAATTGAATCGCAATAGGGTTCCCTCCATGTATCCACAGCGCGCCCAACAGAATGATCAGTGTCATCGGTAAGATTAAACCTGCTAACGCACAAATATTGCTGAACCATGCGGATGAGCGCATCCCATACAAATTTACCAACGTCACGGCCCAAAATGATCCAACAATCACCGTCCATAAAAAATACGGATTCTTTGCTAAATTAGGATCAATCAAATACCCCACACTACCCGCCACAAACGATAAAATCGTAGGATACCAAATCACATTCTCAATCCATTGCAGCCAAATCGCCAGAAAGCCCATTTTTTTACCAAATGCCTCTTTTACCCACACATAAATACCACCTTGTTTGGGCCAACCAGAAGCTAACTCTGCCGAAACAAGCGCTGTAGGAATTAAAAAACACAACGCACCTAAAATAAAAAAAGCAATGAGCTGACTTCCAAAGAGCGCAGTCGCTGGCAGATTGCGAATGCTATCGACTGAACCCACGGTAATCATGGTCAAGCTAAAAATGGATAATGCATGTTTTTTTGAATTCATGACTTTCCTTGAAGGAACAATGGCTTATTATATCACTTTGTCCATAAATATTACAATTATTCGCGCCATTTTTGTTGTGTTAAAACATCTAAAATCGCAGTTGGCGTAGGTAACCCACCTAACGCTCCCTCTACAATACCATCTAATACCGTCGCATGAAACTGCGCCTCAACTGCAGCAACGTCTCGCAGAGGCTCGCATCCTGCGAGATTCGCACTTGTAGAAATAATAGGGCTTTGCGCACAAAGTGCATGTGCGATAGGATGTTTTGACATCCTGATGGCAATACTCTGATGCACACCACTTAAGTAATCCGGTATTTGCGATGATTTAGGAAATACCCACGTCACAGGACCAGGCCAGGTCGCTTTCACCAACGCCAAACTATCTTCAGGGATGTCACCGATCAGGGGAAAAAGGTCCACCCACTGATGAATCAGTATAATCAGTCCTTTTTCTATCGGCCTTTGTTTTAAAGTCAATAATTTTAAAACAGCTTTCTCATTAAACGCATCACACCCTAATCCGTAAACCGCCTCAGTAGGATAGGCAATCACACCACCTGCAGCAAGAAGATGCTGTGCTTCTATAACAGATAATAATGCTTTCATATCGCGTTATTTAAAATTAAATCACGCATTCTAGCACAGACCTCATGTAGAACATGAATGTTATGTAGACTTGCAAGTGCTGCAAACCCCACACTTTTTTGTTTAAATAACTGATGCAAATACGCTCTCGAATAATGCTGACACGTATAACAAGCGCATCCCTCCATAATCGGTCTTAAGTCATTCGCAAAAATAGCTTTTTTAATTTGCAAACGCTGCTGTTCATACGCACTGTCAAAAACAAGCCAGTGTTGATGTGGTTTTAATTCACCACAATAAAGCGCACCATGTCTCGCATTACGTGTCGGTGCAACACAATCAAACATATCAATACCTTCATGCACAACATCCAGCAAATCTTGCGGAGACATCCCAACACCCATACTGTAACATGGCTTATTTTCGGGTAAAAAATCATACACCCACTGAATTAACTCAACCGTTTTTTTCATATCAAAACCGACGGTCTCTCCACCTAAAGCCACACCATCCAACGATTGATTTGCAACAAACATCGCACTTTCACGGCGTAATATTTGATGACATCCGCCCTGCACAATACCAAACAACGCTTGACGATAACCATAACGTGATGTTGGATGATCCATATGATAAGCAATAGACTGCTGTAACCAACGATGCGTTCTTTCCATGATAATACGCGCCTCATCTTCACAACATGCATCCGGTGTGCACTGATCAAAAGCCATGATAACATCAGCACCAATGATTTTTTGTGTCTCCAACGACATTTCCGGTGTCATATGAATCATCACCTGACTCGATGGTAACTTAAAATGAGCGCCTTCGTCATCAATCGTACAAATATCTTTGTTTTTTGACAAACTAAACACTTGAAAACCACCGCTATCCGTCAACATCGGACCAAACCAACCCATAAAAGGATGCATGCCGCCTGCGGCCTGAATAATCTCTATACCAGGAGACACCAGCATATGAAAGGTATTTCCGCCTAAAATCATCTGGCTTTGACAGGCTTTTAATGCTTCTGGCATCACATTATTCACGCCAGCACGCGTTCCCACCGGCATAAACATCGGCGTGAGACACTCACCATGCGGCGTGATGATACGCATCACACGTGCTCGCGAGTACTTATGTTTTGCAATACATTGTGCTGAAAACGCTATCGTTGAATCGGCGTAAAAAGGAGTCGACAAAATAATACACCTGTAATAAAAAACATCAGACCAAAATAGATCGCAGACCACGCCGCCATGGAGAGTCCAAACGCACGCCAAACCACTGCACCGCAACCATTTGAGCCCCATAGAAATAAATGCAACACATCACGCCATGGAAAATAACGAATCAACATCTCAAAACCAGGCAAACAAGCGGTAGACTCAGGCGTTGCAATAGACTCTAGCCACAATTGACGTGATGCAAAAAACAAACCTAAAGCCGCAATGATCATCTCCAGTACAACCACATGTTTAGCACGACTGATACTTTTTAAAAATAAACCCACTAAACAAAAGAATAAAAAACCAAACGCGCAGACACGTTGCATTAAACACAGCGGGCAAGGTTGCAAGCCTAAGCCATATTGAAGATAAAAAGCAAAAAATATAGTACTCACTGTTAAAAAAGCAATACCATTTTGAAATAAACGAAAGCCACTCTTCGTCATAAAGTGCTCCTTAAAATACGCTTCCCAGCATAAGGCAGTGTCGTCATTGAGGCAATACGCAGCAGTTGATTGTATTTTGCAACACGATCAGTGCGACACATCGACCCTGTTTTAATTTGACCACAACCCGTTGCAACCGCCAAATCTGCGATAAGTGTATCCTCAGTCTCACCAGAACGATGTGAGATCACGCATTTGTAGCCGTACTCATTTGCCATACGCATCGTCTCACGAGCTTCACTCAATGTCCCAATCTGATTGGGTTTAATCAAAACTGCATTGGCGATGTGTCTATCAATACCTTTTTTAAGAATAGCAGGATTTGTTACAAATAAATCATCCCCAACTAACTGTATCGTTCGTCCAAGTACTGTCGTCATCAACGACCACCCGTCCCAGTCATGCTCATCCAACCCATCTTCAATACTGATAATGGGGTATTGCGCTATCAACTCACGGTAATACGCAATCAACTCCTCACTATTCATACTCGTTTCTTCGGAGCGCAAGTGATATTTACCCTCGCTAAATAAAGAAGATGCGGCGACATCCAAAGAAAAAACAATATCCTCGCCAAGCTTAAAACCCGCACGCAACACCGCATCGGCCAGTAAATCCAACGCTTGTCGATTAGACTTAAGATTCGGTGCAAATCCACCCTCATCTCCTACTGATGTATTTAAACCTTGTTGCTTTAATACACTACGCAACACATGAAACGTTTCTGTACCCATTTGTATCGCAGTTTCAAAATCAGAGGCACCAATCGGCATAATCATGAATTCTTGAATATCAACATTATTATCCGCATGCATACCACCATTTAACACATTCATCATGGGTACTGGCAGCACCATCTCTTCACCTTGATTCAGTATTTCAAACAAAGACGCATGAATTGCATGCGCATGCGCACGTGCGCATGCGATTGACACCGCTAAAATCGCATTTGCGCCCAATCGAGATTTATTTTCTGTGCCATCCAACATACACAATAAACTGTCAATTGCAGTTTGATCAGAGACGGGAGCATGTAAAAGGGCTTGTTGAATATCTTGATTAATATGCGCCACTGCTCGCCGAACGCCCTTGCCAGCATAACGTGATTCTTTATCACGCAACTCGCAAGCCTCAAAACATCCTGTAGACGCACCAGAAGGCACACTCGCACGTCCCAGTATGCCATTTTCTAAGATAACATCTGCTTCTACCGTTGGATTTCCTCGCGAATCAAGAATCTCACGCCCGATAATACGTGCAATGCGCATTATTATTCCTCAAAAATGAAATGCACATATTGTTTTGCGAGGCCGCCATAATTGTCAAGCGATGATTATCAAGGCATGCATGTAATGATCGCAGAAAAATCAAGATCAGCAATTTCCTGCCCTTTTTTTGTATAAATTTCAGTTGCTAGCGCACCTAAAGTCGTCGTAAATCCAACGGCTGCTGCCGCTTGTTGACCGAGACGTAAATCTTTTAGCATCATTTTTGTACTAAAACCAGGCTGATAATCATCATTTGCAGGCGACTGTGGCACAACATGAGGTACCGGTGCATGCACACTCATAGACCAGCATTGCCCAGAAGACTGCGTCACGACATCGTGCAGTTTTTGATGACTGAGCCCTAAGCGCTCTGCCAACAAAAAAGCCTCTGAAACAGCAATCATAGAGATCCCTAATAGCATATTATTACACAATTTTGCGGCTTGTCCGCTCCCAGCACCGCCGGTATGAATCACCGTCGTACCCAGACAAGATAAGAGTGGTTGATACGCCTCAAACAAGGACTCATCTCCCCCGACCATCAATGTCAATGATCCAAAAACTGCGCCACGCACCCCACCCGATACAGGCGCTTCTAAACTCAATAACCCATGCAATTTTGCAGCCTCATGCAGTTTACAAATCGTTTCCACACCAATCGTTGAACAATCCATATATAATGCGCCCACTTGCATCCGCTTAAAAATACCTTGATCTCCTAAACACACCTGGAGTACTTGCTCCGGTGTTTGTAACATCGTGATCATCACATCTTTATTGCCAGCGAGACTTTCCAAATCATCCACTACTTTCCCGCCTTGTGCTACAAATGCAGCTTTTGACTCAGTAGAAATATCATAGCCAACCACCTGATAACCTTTTTTCAATAAATTAAGTGCCATCGGTAAACCCATATGGCCCAGTCCAATAAACCCTACGCTTGTCATGAAACATCTCCTTGATGTGTCGGCATACTGAATATTTTGGCCTCACTGTTGGACTCATCATGAGTCCATTTACTCGTCATTGTTTTTAATTTTGTGTAAAAATGAATACTCTCTTCGCCATGCATGCCATTATCACCAAAAGAAGAGCGCTTCCACCCTCCGAAAGGATGACTCACAACCGGGACAGGAATGGGAACATTCACCCCAACCATCCCCACTGTAACCAGACGCGAAAACTCACGCGCGTAATAGCCGGCACTCGTAAAAATCGCCGCCCCATTGCCATAGACATTCCGGTTGACTAAAGCAAGCGCTTCTTCAAAAGAGCGCACACGCTGAATCAGTAACACGGGACCAAAAATTTCCTCTTGATAAATCGACATTTCTTCTGTCACTGCATCAAACAAACAAGGACCCAAATAATACCCTTTTGGATACTCAGGGTGCGTAAATTGTCGACCATCCACAATAAGGTTCGCACCACTATCCACACCCTCTTGTATCAACTTTAAAACACGAGCCCTATGCTTAACGCTGATCAAAGGTCCCATATCACATGCATCACATATTCCTGAATCAACACGGATAGACTGTACCAATGGCGTAAGATGCGAAATTAATGCATCCGCCAGTGTATCCGTCACCACAACGGCTACCGAGATCGCCATACAACGCTCACCGGCTGACCCAAAGGCCGCTCCCACTAGCGCTTTTGCTGTTTCTTCTAAATGTGCATCTGGCATCACGACGGCATGATTTTTAGCCCCACCAAATGTCATACATCGCTTACCCTGCTGTATCGCTGTTTGATAAATAGATTCGGCAACCGGCGTAGACGCAACCGCCGTAAATGCACAGATGTCTTTGTGTCTTAATAAATGCTCTACCGTCGTTTTATCACCCTGTAATACGTTGACAACACCCTCAGGTAGCCCTGCTTGAAGTAAATACTTAAGCAACTCTGTTGCCGCCGAAGGCGCTTGCTCAGAAGGCTTTAAGATAAACGTATTGCCATACGCAATTGCTGGAATCATCATCCAAAGCGGCACCATCACTGGAAAATTAAACGGTGAGGCGCCCGCGCATACGCCTAATGGCTGACGCATCGTGGCGCAATCAATATCACGAGAAACATCCGATGTCCATTTCCCTTGCACTTGATTTAACAAACCACAATGAAACTCAATTAACTCAATCCCTCTCGCGATAGATCCTTTAGCATCCGCTAAGGTTTTACCGTGCTCGCGGGTCACGATCTCGGCAAGTGCTGTGCGTTGTCGGACCATGATATCGCGAAAATTAAACAACACTTGCATCCGTTTAGATGGTGTCGTTTCAGACCATTGTGCAAAAGCATCTTGCGCTTTTAACACCGCTTGATTACACAACACAACACTTGCAACACCAACCTCACCGATCATTACCCCATCTGCAGGATTATGAACTGGCAAACGGGGCGCTGTATCATCGACAATTTTCTCTGTACCGATACAATGTGGCACCATATAAATCATCTTTAAGTTCCTAATAGTAAATGTTCCAAACCATAATGTAAGGTCTTCAACGCTCTTACTTTCTGACATGCTAATAATAAACCAGGCATAAAAGACACTCGATCCAAAGTACGATGCACAATACTCAGCGTTTCCCCTGTTTGCCCAAAAATCACTTCTTGCTGTGCTAAAACACCCGATACACGTAAAGAATGTATTGGCACATCTCGGCTCAACGCTCCTCGTGCGCCCGATAAAAGCTCATGGCAAGGATAAGACACATGCTCTTTTCTAGATTGCGCTATCATTTCTGCTGTCTTGATTGCAGTTCCCGATGGCGCTTCTTGTTTTTGAGGATGATGTACTTCAACAATCTCAACATCTGACATATATTTTGATGCCACTGAGGAAAAATGCATCATTAAAACAGCACCGATTGAAAAATTAGGCACGATAATGCCGCCCAGCTTATTCTCATCGCAATACGCTTTTAACGTCAAATACTGCTCCGGTAACAAACCACTTGTCCCGATCACAGGACAACTTCCGGCCTCAATAATGGTAAGTGTGTTTTGATAAACGACAGAAGCGCACGTCAAATCAACGACCACCTGTGCCTGCATTGCTTGAATAGATTGGCTTAAATTATCTGCTCGCCCGAGCACGGCAACCACTTCAAAATCAGGCTGCACACTCAGCATCGCAACGGCCAACTGACCCATCTTACCGTGTGCACCATTGACAATGATTCGACAAGGCTCCATCGACTTATTCCTTTTTATGCTGTTGCTGCACGTCTGTTGCCGTAGTTTTAGAAAAAGACGTCTCGTTCAATGAGGATAAAAAATCCTCTTTTATCACATACCATGCCCAAACCGTGGCAAATGGCCAACCTAATAATGACGCTTGTAGCATGAATGCAATAAATGCTCGTCCAAGCTGGCCATTCATCAACAAAACAAGCCAAGGACAAACCAGTGCTAATAAGAAATATCCAAATCGTTTCATCATATCCTCCTTGAAATAGATGTCCTTATGGGTTCTACGCCTCGTTTCGACGACACACATCATCTAAAGGAGCGTGCGACAAGTCTTATTATAAGCACAAGTTTGCTATAAAAAACCATGTTTTGTCTGTTAGAGTTGCTAAATATTTGTTATTATTATTTTTTTAGCATCCAGATATTAATAAATAGGTTATGGCATGAGAAAGCAAGCGCTGCATCCAAGAACAGCGAGCGTTAATAATAAGCAAAAAACAAAATCAAAACACGATCGTCACTGCGCGCTCCAATGGTTAGTTCAACAATTTCCTCAAGCATTTAATAACAAAGAACGCATTCGCCCCTTAAAATTAGGCATCATGGAAGATCTCTTAAATCATGCAGAGGATGCCTTGCGGGCAGGCATCTCTAAAAGTAAACTCAGAGAGGCTGTCGTCATTTTCACTCGCCGAATCGACTATCTTGCCTGCTTAAAAGCACAAGAGATACGCGTTGACCTCATGGGTCATCCAACAACGCAAGTTACACTTGAAGAAGCAGAAAAAGCCACTGCTAAAATAAAGAAACGCATTGAAAAAACAATTAAAAATACACATAGACCTACATCACACGCTACAAAAACAAAAACACCGCCAACCACATCGTTTACTAAACTTACACCACACCACTATCCTGAGCCAGCACTACTGCACCAGCAATCTATCACACCAAAACGCGCGACACCCTCTATCACCGTGAAGCCCGCACGTGCTTACGACCCTAAAGCTATCGCGCGACTCAAAGAAAAACTCGGCTTGTCTTCACAAAAACAAGCGCTGGTAGAAGAGTCTTAATGCGCTTTAAATCACGCGTTTGCACGTGCCTCAAGAACTGCAACTGCCGGTAATGTTTTTCCTTCTAA
Source organism: Legionellaceae bacterium (assembly GCA_023266075.1). Taxonomy (GTDB): domain Bacteria; phylum Pseudomonadota; class Gammaproteobacteria; order Legionellales; family Legionellaceae; genus JAGVJT01. The sequence continues at coordinate 9,106 of JAHFRX010000017.1, forward strand.
GTATTCTAAAAATGCCCCGCCACCTGTAGAAATATAGGTAATTTGGCCTGTTAAATCATATTGATCAATCGCCGCCAAGGTATCACCACCACCCGCAATACTCACAGCCTCGCAATTTGCAATCGCAATTGCCAATGCACGTGTTCCATAAGCAAATTGTGGAAATTCAAATACACCCACCGGCCCATTCCAAATAATAGTCTTCGCCATATCAAGCATACCAATATAACGCATCACTGTCTCAGGACCGATATCTAAAATCATATCATCTTTTGCAATTTGCCCAAGTCCTTTATTAAATGCAGGACACGTTCCACTAAATGACTTACTCACAACAACATCTGAAGGCAATGGCACTTTACATCCTGACGTCACAGCCAATGCTAAGATTTCACGTGCTTCATTTAATAATTCATTTTCACACAAAGACACACCAACTTCATGCCCTTGCGCTTTTAAAAAGGTATTTGCAATTCCACCACCTGGAATCAAGACATCAACTCGTGTCACTAATTGCTTTAGTAAAGATAATTTAGAGGAAACTTTCGCCCCCCCTACAATCGCCAATATCGGTTTTTCAGGCGATCTCAACACCTGTTGTAAAGCTTCAAGCTCTCGCATGAGCAACGGACCTGCTGCTGCAATAGGTGCATATTTTGCAACACCACATGTGGAAGCATGTGCACGATGCGCTGTTCCAAACGCATCCATCACAAAAATATCACAAAGCGCTGCTAATTTTTTCGCTAGCGCGTCATCATTAGATTTTTCACCACTGTTAAAGCGGACATTTTCGCATACCACAAGCTCACCAGGATGAACATCTACACCGTCTAAATAATCTATGACAAACCGAACCGGATAATCTAAATTTTCCTCTAGATAATCAGCGACAGGTTTCAGTGAAAACCGAGGGTCTGCCACACCCTCAGCAGGACGGCCAAGATGAGATGTGACCAGCACCGCCGCATTCGCTTCAAGTGCTTGAATCAGTGTTGGGAGTCCTGCTCTCAATCGTTGATCACTTGTAATTAGGCCATCTTTTATTGGTACATTAAAATCTTCTCGAATCAATACACGTTGATTATTAAGATTCAGATCGCTCATTTTAATTAATTTCATGACAGCTCCTAAAGCTTCATCATATAAGACGCTGTGTCCAGCATACGATTCGCAAATCCCCACTCATTATCATACCATGCAACGACTTTGACGAGCGACCCTAAAACCTTTGTTTGCGTGGTATCAAAGACCGCAGACGCAGGGTAATGATTAAAATCACATGATACTAGAGGCTCATGATTCACATGAAGAACATTATTCTGTGCCTTTATCATGATTGCATTCACTTCTTCAACGGTCGTTTGTCTTTTAGAAATAAACGTCAAATCAATCGCCGAAACATTAGCTATCGGTACACGCATAGCAAAGCCATCTAATTTACCTGCTAACTCAGGTAAAACCAAACCAACCGCTTTAGCCGCACCTGTTTTTGTCGGAATAATCGATAACGTTGCCGCACGTGCACGATGTAAATCTGCGTGACTACCATCCAACAAGACTTGGTCTTTCGTAAATGCATGGATGGTATTCAATAATCCACTTTCGATACCAATCGCATCATGCAAAGGTTTCACAACAGGTGCAAGACAATTCGTCGTACAAGAAGCATTTGAAACAATCACATCATCCGCTTTTAACGTTTGGTGATTCACACCATACACAACCGTTGCGTTAACATCCACACCCGGTGCAGAAATTAAAACTTTTTTCGCTCCAGCTACCACGTGCTGCATTGCGGCTTCCCGCTGTGTAAAACGACCCGTACATTCAAACACCAGGTCAACATCTAACGCTTCCCAGGGTAATAACGCTGGATTACGATCAGCCGTGATTTCAATCGGATGACCATCAACAACCATATACTTACCATCCACTAAAACCTGACCTTTAAAACGGCCATGTGTAGAATCATAGCGCGTTAAATGCGTTGTTGTTTGAATACCTGATAAATCATTAATCGCCACCACGTTAAATTCATTTTGCCGCTCATACTCAAAAATTGAGCGTAAAATACAACGGCCGATACGACCATAGCCATTAATTGCAACACGTAACGTCATTTTGTATGTCTCCAGATAAAATGAGATAAAATTTATATGCCTTCAAAAAGTTGTTTTAATTTAGAAATTACTCTTTCAACGGTGATACCAAGATATGTATATGCATCTTCAGCAGACGCTGAAACACCAAATCGATCTAGCCCAATCACAGCACCATCTAAACCTACAAAACGATACCAAAATGTGCTGGCCGAAGCTTCAATAGCCACACGTTTTCGAACTACTTTAGGTAATACAAACGCTTGATAAGCCTCATCCGTTTCCAAAAATTGCTCTACACACAACATTGAGACGACACGCACATTTACACTTTGTTCAGTGAAATATTGTGCCGCCTTCAAAGCAAGTTGCACTTCAGAGCCCGTCGCCATCACAATTGCATCTATGGCGCCCTCTGGCTCATATAAGATATATGCACCACGTGCTATTTCTTCCAGTGACGTCTCTTGATAAGGTAGTACTGGCAACGTTTGTCGAGACAATAAAATAGCAGATGGACCATGGTGCTTCAGTAACGCTTGCTGCCATGCAATAGCGGTCTCGGTTAAGTCAGCAGGTCGCCACACATGCAAATCTGGTGTCATACGAAGCATCGCGGTATGCTCCACAGGCTGGTGTGTTGGACCATCTTCACCCAATCCAATAGAGTCATGCGAATAAATATAAATCACACGTTTTTGCATCAGCGCAGACATCCGTACCGCATTACGCGCATAATCACTAAAAACTAAAAAAGTGCCACCAAATGGAATAAAACCGCCATGCAACGCCAATCCATTCATCATCGCCGACATCGCGAACTCGCGAACACCATAATGAAGATAATTACCCAAAAAATGTTGATGCGTAATGGGAATTGTTTTAGAGCATTGCGTATTGTTTGAGCCACTTAAATCGGCTGATCCACCTAATAATTCGGGCTGAATTGATGTAAAAAACTCAATACACTGCTGTGATGCTTTTCGTGTTGCCATCGGTTTTGCATGCTCACGGCACTGCGCAATAAACTCCTGGCTTTTAAGCAGCCACTCGTCAGGCAAATCACCATTAATTCGCCTTAGAAACTCAACATAGTCGCTCGGGAAATGTTTTTGATACGCTTGACATAACATGAGCCACTGTTGTTCATCACGCTGGCCTACCTCACGAGCATCCCAGCGTTTATAAATAGATTCTGGTATCTCAAAAGGTGCATAAGGCCACGCCCACTTTTCACGTAACTGCGCAATATCTGCACTTCCTAGTGGTGCGCCATGTGCGTGCTCTGTCCCCGCTACGGTAGAACCATAACCAATGATAGTCTTGCAAATAATTAATGTAGGGCGCGCAGACTCATTTTTAGCGTCAACCAATGCTCGCTCAATCGCCGCCATATCATGGCCATCAACTGCATCTATCACATGCCAATGATAAGCCCTGAATCTCAAAGCCGTATCATCTCTAAACCAAGATTCGACGGGCCCATCGATAGAAATAGCATTGTCATCATAAATAGCAATTAATTTCCCCAGCCCCAAAGTGCCGGCAAAGGACGCCGCTTCATGTGAAATGCCTTCCATCAAACAACCATCACCAACAAAAACATAGGTATGGTGATCAACCAATAGATAATCGGGTCGGTTAAACTGTGCCGCAAGTACTTTTTCTGCAATAGCCATACCCACCGCATTTGCAAGGCCTTGACCCAACGGCCCTGTGGTCGTTTCCACACCCGGTGTGTGCGTACACTCAGGGTGCCCCGGCGTTTTCGAGTGTAGCTGCCTAAACTGCTTAAGATCATCACAGCTCACGGCGTAACCTGTCAAATGTAATAATGCATAATGCAACATCGAACCATGACCATTCGATAAAACAAACCGATCGCGATTAAACCAATGGGGATTCGATGGATTGTGTTTTAAAAACCCCTTCCACAATACCGTTGCAATATCAGCCATACCTAAAGGCATGCCTGGATGTCCTGACTGTGCTCGCTCAACCGCATCTATACTTAAAAATCGTATAGCATGTGCCAATGTTTGGTGATAAGACACCCGAACCTCACTTTTATTAGCGATGGGGATCTATTGTCGCTCAGATAGATTCCTTCATCAAGTTCGTTCTGCAATCTCGATGAAAATGACTCAATTTAACTCAATTTACTGAAAAATAGTATCTTTGTACTTATTTTATTGATAGGATTTCTCTTTGCTCGAATAAAAGAACAATTAACAAACGGCGTGAAATATAATCGAGCACAAGATACTGACGCACACATCGGCGGTGTGGTTTATTTTTTTCTTAACTTAATTATGATCAAATAATGAGCACTTATTGGATAAACGCTTTGAATATCAAAACTCCGGAGCAACTTAAAAGTTGGCCCTGGGTGAAACCTAGACTCAAAAAATCTCCCATTTCGCATGTATTACAAAACTTAGATTGGCACACAATCTATTCGATTGAGAAAAACCAACAAAAACTTGAGATTATGGTCAAAGAACGACCATTCCTGATGGCACAATACCGCATACAAGCGGCTCACTTGATTCAGCTGTCTAACCAACTAGATAAATATGATCTTAAGCTTACACAAGAAATAGAAAAAGCACTGAAGATGACCGTGCTTCTAAAAAAAATATACATTCACCTCGACGAGCCAGATGACGTCATGCGTGCAGACATCGACATTAGTATTCTAAATGCTATTTTGTACCGAATCCAAAACCCTCATATTCAACGTCCTGCAGTCATTCAACAATGCAACGTCGGTTTTAGCCATCAGTTACGTACTGTTCATG
>JAHFRX010000144.1 GCA_023266075.1 Legionellaceae bacterium
CATCTTCTAGACAACGTTGACAAGTGACCGACAGTGTTCCTGTGATCGTTAATGTAAGCAAATAATAATCAGAAATGGAGGTAATCAAAAAAGTACAATGTACACGACAAGGCGGCTGAAGCCATTCTGGCAAACGATGTTGTATCATGAGCTCAATCGCACTTGGGTTCGCATGTTTACTATGCGTTTTTAAACAAATACTCATCATGTAAGAACATATTCATTAAAATAGGCCTATATTAACTTAAATCACGATTTGATCAATTGATTTTTGTATTAAGTAGTATTAAAATCGTACAAAATCATCAAAAGACTGTACTCCCTTGAAAAAAATTATTGTCGGTTTGTCAGGTGGCGTGGATTCATCTGTAGCTGCGTATTTGCTAAAGCAGGAAGGCTTTGACGTCGAAGGCTTGTTTATGAAAAACTGGGAGCAAGACGATAAGCCCGGATTTTGCGCCGCCGAACGAGATTTGAAAGATGCACAATCGATTGCACAACAATTAGAAATCCCACTACATACCGTTAATTTTTCTGAAACGTACTGGGGCAATGTATTTCAGCAGATGCTCAACGAATACGCGCGCGCACGCACCCCAAACCCAGATGTCTTATGCAATAAAGAAATCAAATTTAATGTGTTTTTAAAGCATGCGCTCGACTTAAATGCAGATGCTATTGCAACAGGTCACTATGCACGTGTTGATAAACTGGGTCAACGTGCACGCTTGCTTAAGGCACGCGATCGCGATAAAGATCAAACTTATTTTTTAAGTGCTGTCTCTCATGAAGCGCTCATGAAAACGTATTTCCCCATTGGAGATTATCTTAAATCCGAAGTCAGAACCCTTGCAAAAACACTTCACCTCACCACACATGATAAAAAAGACTCTACAGGATTGTGCTTTATTGGCGAAAAACGATTTAAATCTTTTTTAAATGAATATATGCTCGCAAAACCTGGTCTTATCCACGATCTTCAAGGCCATCTCCTTGGAAAACATGATGGGTTAATGTTTTATACATTAGGTCAACGCCAAGGACTCAACATCGGTGGAAGCAAACATGGTACAACTGAACCCTGGTATGTCGTTGATAAAGATATTCCAAATAATATTTTGCTTGTCGCGCAAGGAAGTCAACACCCCATGCTTTATGCACAAGGACTCATCTGTGCGCCTATTCACTGGATCACGGAGAATATTGAACTTCCATACACGTGTTATGCTAAAACGCGTTATCGCCAAACGGAGCAAGGTTGTTTAATTTCACCACCCGATAAGCATCAACACCATACGATCCTGTTTTCTACACCACAGCGCGCTATTACACCCGGTCAATATATTGTGTTTTATGATAAAAATGAATGTTTAGGAAGTGCCGTTATCGAAGAAATCATTCGATAACTGTGGTATACTTCGTACGAAATATACCACGGAGTGCTTGCTCATGAACTCACAAGAGATTCTTTTTACAATCAGTGCAGCAGATAAAGTAGCGACATTGATTCACGAAGAAAACAATCCCAATCTTAAATTACGTGTTTATATCACTGGTGGCGGTTGCTCAGGTTTTCAGTATGGCTTTACCTTTGATGAAACCCAAAATACTGACGATATAGCGATTGTTCAAGAATGCTCAAACAGCGTCGACGAAGTCAAACTCCTTATCGATTCAATGAGCTTTCAATATTTGAAAAATGCAGAGATTGATTACGTACAAGGTATCCAAGGCGAACAATTTGTCATCCGAAATCCCAATGCCAAAACAACCTGTGGCTGCGGTTCATCATTTAGTCTCGAGGATGAAGACGACGAAAAAGATTAAATAACATTTCTACGTCGATGGGGAAAAGACTCCCTTTTCCTCTTCTCGCCGTGTCAATACCTCAAAACCTGATGGCGTCACTAAGATCGTGTGTTCCCATTGTGCAGATAACATCCTATCTTTGGTGACAGCAATTCCCCAACCCTCTTTTTCAATGTGCTTCACATCGGGTTTTCCTTGATTAATCATCGGTTCGATCGTGAAAGTCATCCCCTCTTTTAGCAGCTCTCCTGCACCAGGTCGACCATAGTGTGGTACTTGTGGATCTTCGTGCATTTTACGGCCAATCCCATGCCCACAGTATTCTCGAACAACTGAGTAATTGTTTTGATGTGCAAGCATTTGAATGGCATGCCCAATATCACCAATCGTTATACCTGGTTTGACCATTAAAATACCTTCGTAAAGACACTGTTGTGTCACATCTACTAAGCGTTGAGCGTGTGGTGCTACTTTACCGATGCAAAACATTTTACTACTATCACCATAATATCCTTCGTGTATCACGGTCACATCAACATTGACGATATCACCATTTTTCAAAATTTGATTATCAGCAGGCATTCCATGACATATCACATGGTTTAAGGAGGTGTTCACTGAATAAGGATAACCATATTGACCTTTGCTACCAGGAATGGCCTTCAGCGTATTAACAATATAATCTTCACAAAAACGATCAACCGCCATCGTCGAAAGACCAGGACGAATAAAATCAGTCAAAGCTTCTAAGACGCTTGCGGTCAATTTACCTGCAATACGCATTTTTTCAATTTGTTCTGGCGTTTTGATTTCGATCATGACGTCAATATCAATTATGAATGAACATCAATTCTACACGATCCACGGCAACTTTCCCACTGCTTTAATGGTGATAGTGCTGGATTTTGCATCGCCGAAACGGGTAAATAGAAAGTTTGCTCAAGTAAAAACTGTCCTTTTAGTGCCGCGTGAGAAACCTGATCAGTAAACACAATCCAAGTGCTTTTGGTTGGAAAATCAAAACGAAACTTAGAAAGCCTCTGTTGATAGTTATCATCTAACTTCATCGTATCATGCAACGATAGCATATAATGGTCATACGCTGAACGAAAACTTCGTGTCGCTTTTACCCATTTTAAAACACGTGCTTTTAACGGACTGTAATGTGATATGCGTGGCGAAAATTGTGGCAGCAGTTTAGAAAAAGGTTCTCCCAAATGCCACACCCGCGGCTCGCCAAGCGGATTAACATTACTAAAAACACGCAAAATACGATTGCCATGCACCGGTGTTGAAGGAAAAGCATCGACATGCACTCGTGTGTCATCTTTACGCTTTGAGGTCACCCGTCCTTCAATCTCAACGGGCCGATAACTTGTTCTTCCCCAACGAATCGATGCGTGATATTGCGGACACAATTGCTCAATTAAACCTCTCGCAAAATGTGCAAATCGTTCGACCATAAATTCTGTTTTAAGATGAAGATTAGGATCTTTGATCCCAGCTAATTGTTGTGTTCGAATATCAAAACTTACATTTTTCTCACCGGGAGATAAAATCGCAGGATTAAGCAATGCCTCTTCATTTTCTCGTATCAAAAAAGCCATTTTCGGTAGATAAATCACACGTCCATTTTCTAATGCTTCTGTGGCATTGAGTTGTGTTTCGGCCTCCACTTCAGCAAAAGATGTCAGTTGTAATTCAAATAAATGTTTATCCATAATCTCTCCTCGCGCATCCTTTAATAATAATCGATAATAACATATGATGATAGACTCCAAAAAACATAGAGGTGTATCATGAGTCTCATCATTGTTGCGTTGCTGATAATAACAATCTTAATGGGTTTGGTCCTAATCAGCCTCTACAATACACTCACCGCAATGACAGAGGCAATTCAGCATAACAAACAGCAAATTAACATACAGCTTGACAGACGTTTTAACACATTTCAGTCTTTAATTTCTTCCGTTCATCAATTTATGGATTATGAGCGCAGTACATTGAAAGACGTACTCACATTACGTGCGCGATCGGAAACAGCACTGTCGATGAACGATGAAAAAGCACGTATTGCAGCAGAAAATGAAATTTCTAAAATCGCCGCTCATTTATCTATCGTTTTTGAACAGTATCCCGAATTAAAAGCGGGCAAAAACGTTCTGCAACTACAAGAAGAAATTACAAACAATGAGCGTAAACTGGCTTATGCAACAGAAGCATACAATAAAAGTGTGAGCCGTTTTTTAATAAAAAAGACTTCTTTTATTGAGCGCATGCTCATCAAATTTTTTGCTGATAAATTGGATAAAGCTTACA
>JAHFRX010000018.1 GCA_023266075.1 Legionellaceae bacterium
TGCTATAGGTGAAAGCGTGTGCTGGTACAAGCATCGTTAGCAGTAACACAAAGCATAAAAATTGAATTTTCATTGTATCACAAAATGAAGTCTGTTTAAGTCTGGTATAGATGAATCAATGTATTCCGTCAAGTAACAAGGTGCTTTTTAGCAAGCTCAGCTCTGGAAAAAAGTCAATGCTCTACTAAACTTACAGGTATGAGAATGTATGATTTTAATGAGAAGGAGCAATGATGCCAAGATTCTCAACTGATTATTCGATTAAAGAAATGGTGGATGGGTTGTTGTTGGACCTCAAAAATAATGATGCGAATAACGTGAGCGTTGGTTCGAATGAAGCCGTTGGGTTCATGGCAAATCGAATATTTTCTATGGGTGAAACAACGAATGAACTCGTAACTCAGTTGGGACGACTTCTGGATTATCGGTCTAATGCGGATGTTTCTAACTTGTTGACTCAATTAGGGGACGTGTTTCCCACAGTGGCGTTGTTGACCGATGATAGGAAGGCAGCAGCAGTTCCCCATGATTCAGCGTTCGAGGAAGGTATCGCCGCGTCGTTAGTGGAAAAAGAAGGTGATGTAAAACGACGCGATGAGCGCTCTTCTCGTGCGGAACAAGCTATCGATAATACGGCGACGGTATCTAATCCATTGATTGGTTTGATTCGTAATGGTTCATTTGTTCGGTTATTGAGTATCGAAGAACGAGATAGAGATCCTGATAATTTTTTGCGTACACTGAATTCGTTAAAAAGTACACCACCCTTCTGTCATGATCCATCTCTTCTAGAATACATTGATCGAGAGATTATGGGCGCTAGAGATGATGATGAATGTGCAACTGCTCTTTTAGAGATATGCACATATATCACGACGATTGGGAGTGGTGGTGAATATGTAACATTTAATTATTTTTCCGAGCATCCCCGCAATTATTTAGATGGCATGCCAATTTTATCCTCATTTCAGATAGATGGGTCTAGCAAAAACCCAGGATTAAAAGCGGCCTCTCAGGAGGCTATTCAGCGTGGCCTCACGGGTTATTGCAAGATTAGAGGAGATAATGATTGCTATTTTCGTGCGGCTACCTATAGTTATATTTTAAATGCGATTTCGGCAGAAAATCCTCGTCAACGCGCGGCTGCATTCCAACATTTAGCTCATCTTTATCGAACACAGTTGCTTGTTCGAGGTTCGCTTTTTAGCCAAAAAGGTTTGGCTTATCGAGCGCAAATAGAAGGCATTATCGCAAAACTAGAACAAGCGGCATCGGGTGCTGTTTGGCAGACGGTGTCTGATTTTCAGCGCGATATGGCGGCCGGAGAGGATGATGATGCTTTGATTGTAGCGAGTCGTTATCTGGTAGCACAAGTGGTGTCTGATAATTTTGACGCGCCAATTTCAGGAGGGCTTTCTTTCCGTGATGTGATAAGTGTGGATGATAGAGCTCAACAAAGTCATCCAGAATGGCGCTCGGATGAGTACATTGATGCGAATATTATAAAACGGGGCGTGTGTGCGGAAGGCGCTTGGGTTGATACTGGTATTTTACCTTTTATTTTGGGTGCTCGTTCTGCGGTGAATATCTTGACGTCTTCACGACCTAACCAGCGCGGGGGCGGATTGATCATCACAAAGGGATCGTCAGCAAGGGATTTTCCTATCGCTGTGCAACGATTACGGCTTCCTCGAGGCGTTATGGCTGAAAGCGATATTCAGCTAGCGTTTCATCCTGGGCATTATGATTTATTCTTGGATCGCGATTTAGAGCAACGCGTGATAGCGAACCAAAGACAATCCAGAAATATGACACTTCATTGTCCTGTAGCTTACAGCATGGCCTATAGAGAAGAAGCAGAGGAAGGCGACGAGGAGATGCTTCAACGCGCCATCGCGATGTCGTTAACGTCAGCGAGCGCTTCTAAATCAGTCGCGCGGCCCACTCCGGCAACAAAAAAATTGACGGCGCTTGCTACGGGTTTCATTCCACCAGGGCCACCTATCGCTTCTCAAACGTTTATTTCAAAGATGATAGCGTTATTAAAGTCGATTGTGACTCCAAAGAAGAAGGCACACCAGACGTTAGCTCGACAAGCAGCGCATTATATAGATAGTAAAAAAATTGGTAGTGATATGCAAAAAATAAAGAGTTTAGCGCAACTAGCTCGACACGAAGGGGCTACAATAGAAGAAATCAGTGCTCATCTTGATCCATTTTTTGAGTGGCTAATGCAGGGTGTATCGGATGAGTCTAAGTTAACTAAAGTCACTGATTTCAGAGCGGCGTGTGATGAAGCCCTGACGTTACCCTCTCAGAGTGCGAAAGCAGCACTGTCAAGCGTTGTTCGTGATAGTGGTAGTAACGAATCGACATCAGCGCCTCCCATTGGAGGAAAGCTAAAGAGATAGCACAGCTTGACATGCTTTAAGGTATTGTATCTCATCCGGTGGCTGCTGATTTTTTTCTGCAAGCCAAAGACTTTCTGCTAAGCACTCCATCAGCGCATGCTCTATGTCGAGTGGGTCGTTTGATTTCTTTTTTAATTGCTTAAAGAGAGATGCGATACCCGGGGGTCTATCCGTGCTCACTTGCTCTCTAATCGCCAAATGCAATCCTAAATGTAAAAAAGGATTTGTTTCACCGAGCTCAGGGAAATAAGCAGTATCTTGATTAAAGTTTGCCTGATGAAAGATCGCATGATATTCAGGATGCTCCAAGATCACGCGAGCAATTTGTTGTTCTAAAGACGTCAGTGGTTCTTTGACTAAATATTTTGCCCAACTTGTAAAAAATAATGATCGGGTGTCTCGGACCTGTTGACCATAAAACATGGTATATTATCCTAATAAAGTTTGAATCAGTGGCGTAGGTCCTCGTGGAGGAAGTGCGATTTCTCCCCCTGATGCAGGGTAAGGGACGCCTGTGGTTTTAGGTAAACTGATAGGCAGCTTTTTCAAACGACGAACGGCTAAATAAGCCATTAACTCGGCTTCAATGGCCTGATTTTTCCAACCCATTTCATCTGCTGTTTGGACAATCGCTTGGGGATGAATCGTTTCTTTGAGGCGTTTTGCTAAAGCATGACGAATACCGGCGTGATAAGCGCCACCACCACATAAAATATAGCGTTTTGGGGGCGAGTGATGAGGTAATAGCGAATGAATGATACATTCGACGGTGAAACTGACCAGTGTTGCGCAGGCATCGTTGCGTGATAAATACGCCAATTCGGGAATGAGCGTAAAATGGTGACTATCGAGTGCAGGTTGATGCGGTTGATATTGTGTCTGAAGTAATAAGTCGAGCGTTGGTTTGTGTACATGACCTTGCAAAGCGTACACGCCATTTTTATCCATCTGTTCGCGACCTTGTGTTGCTTTTTTAATATAGGCGTCCAGTAGACAATTTCCAGGGCCTGTATCAAAACCGACAATGTCGTCGAGTCCTTCGCCGGAGACCAGGGTGAGATTGGCAATACCACCACAATTGATAATGCAAATAGGGAGTAACTGGTCTCGTACGGCAAGTGCTTGATGATAAATCGGAGCAAAAGGTGCACCTTGCCCACCCAAAGCAACATCATTGCTTCTAAAATTGTAGATAACGGTGAGATTCGTGGCTGCTGCAAGGTGTTGACCTAAACCAATTTGAATCGTTTTGCCTTGTGCGGGTTGATGAAAAACAGTTTGTCCGTGATACCCAATGCATGCTAATGGATGAGATGAGATTATTTTTTGAAGCTCATGAACGGCGTTGATATGTAAATCCGTCGAAAAATGTATGATTCTTGCTACACTGATGTTCTCTGAGGAGTCTTTTAATACAGATTGAAGGTAATGCGCGAGATGGAGAGTGTTGATTTCCTGCAGAGATAGTTTCATCTGGTGATGAAGATAGTCTTGTAGACAACGATGGAGCAAGCGCTCGGCAAGGTTCAAGTCACCCGCGGCTTGTTGCACGGTGTATTCTAGGACTTTAAAAAGTAGCTGTGCTTCTGGCGTATAAGGTACGTGCAGATGTGCGTGAGACGCGATGTCATATTGACCGTCGGTTTTGATCAATGCGACGTCAATACCATCCATAGAGGTACCGCTCATTAAGCCAATGCTGTACATAATCCAAACCATTTGGGTTTAATCAAAGGTTAATTATATCAATTTTTATGCAAAAATAACCTATACTTTAGAGAAAGAATAGTTTGACCGATTTTTTTTGGGTATGATATTGAAAATATTCGTGTGGGAGTAATTCTTATGGCAATCGATCCAACCCAACCTCCAGCGCCTGATGTGGCGCAGACGCCAGCCCCATCCCCGGCTCCGACTTCAACAGATGATGATAAGAAGGAGGAGGAAGAGAAAGCGCAAGATCAAACGGAGGGCGCTGCACAGGCTCCCCCTGGAAAAGGAAAATCGAATTATTCAGGTGGAACGGCGAACATTAGTTATTGGATGGAAATTCTCCGCGCTTTTGAAGAGGGGAAACAAGAAGCAGCGCAAGGACAACAACAAATGCAGAGCAGTCCTAAAGATGCGGCGGGGAAACCGCCTGGTTTAGGAGATTCACCAGTAGGCCCTGCGGAGGCGATGAGCGCGGGACCTGAGATGAGTGCATTGTCCGAGGCTGGTGCTGGTGGAATGAGTGCCGGTGCTGCTGTGGCAGCGGCGCCAGAAGTTGCTGCTGTCGCTGGCCCTGCGATGGCCGCTGGTAGTTAGCTTGAGGCTTCCATGAGTTTATGCGGTAAGCTTTCAATTCGACCTGCGGGTGTGACTTGATAGTAGTTCAGCTTTCGCTGCAGTTCGCTAATGGAGTCTGCACCAGCGTAAGTGAGCCCTGAACGTAATCCGCCGACAATATCGGCAATGATAAAGTCTTGCGTATCACGGTAGGGGACATCTGCTGAAACACCCTCAGCTGTTTTCCATTCGTTCATTTGACCGAGGAAATCCTCTTGAGCTTCTCGGGAAGCCATGCCACGATAGCGTTTGATGGACTGCCCTTTTTCGTTGGTAATCACCTCACCAGGTGTCGGTGTAGTTCCAGCAAGCATGCCACCAATCATGACAAAATCAGCACCAAAAGCGAGTGCTTTGACGATATCGCCAGAGGTTTTAATACCCCCGTCGGCGACAATAGAGCGATCAGAGCGTGCGCAATCCTGGATACAGGTCAGCATGGGTACACCAAATCCTGTCTTAATTCGCGTACTGCAGACTGAGCCACCGCCAATACCTGCTTTAATAATATCAGCGCCACAAGAGGCAAGATAGTCAGCACCCGCATAGGTAGCCACATTACCCGCCATAATACAACGTGACTCGCCCAGCAGCTGTCGTAAGTTTTTTAAGGTTTTACCCACATATTTAGCATGTGCATGCGCGACATCCACACAAAAATACAGCGCTCCCGCGTCACGTAGGGCTTCAGCGCGCTCTAGATCGGCGGCACTACAGCCAACAGAGACAAATACTTGTCCTTTGCATGCTTTAAATTCTTCAATATTACGCGCTATCGTTAAAAAACGATGAAGAACACCGATCCCGCCTTTGCTATGCATGAAGTTGGCCATGCCGCTTTCGGTAACGGTATCCATATTAGAACTCATGACGGGCAGTTCCAGTGTGAGTTTCCTCAAGCGGTCTGATGAGCTAATATCGACGATACGTCGTGATTCGTGATGATTATATGAGGGCACGAGCAGGACGTCATCGTACGTAATCGCTAAATTGGACATGCTTATAAATCTCGGCTAAAGCGTGATTATAAATGTTCTGCCGCATAATATGCAAGTCTTGAGCGCTCGCCTCGTGTGAGCGTCACATGCGCACTGTGTTGCCAATGCTTAAATCGGTCAACCGCGTACGTCAATCCCGAGGTCGTTTCACTCAAATAAGGTGTATCAATCTGTTTGATATCGCCCAAGCACACAATCTTACTTCCTGGCCCCGCGCGCGTGACCAGTGTTTTGATTTGTTTGGGTGTGAGATTTTGTGCTTCGTCGATGATGATAAAGCGATTTAAGAATGTTCGGCCACGCATAAAATTCAATGAGCGAATTTTAATTTTGCTGCTCAATAGATCAGCCGTCACGCTTCTTCCGAAGCTGCCGCCCTCTTGTACGCCTTGCAACACCTCAAGGTTATCCATCAAGGCACCCATCCACGGTGTCATTTTCTCTTCTTCAGTACCCGGTAAAAAACCGATATCTTCACCAACGGGAATAGTGACGCGAGTCATAATAATTTCAAGATAGCGATTTTCATCGAGCACTTGTGTGAGTGCTGCGGCGATGGTCAATAAAGTTTTCCCAGTTCCTGCTGAACCTTGTAGTGTAACGAAATCAATCTCAGGATCGAGCAGGATATTCAGCGCAAAATTTTGTTCGCGATTGCGTGCAGTAATTCCCCAAACCGCGTGTTTTGTTTTTGTATAATCACGTGCCATTTGAACAAGCGCATGGCCTTCTTCAGTTTGTCGGACCAATGCTTGAAACTGATTGTCTTCGGTGGTGATGCCATCATTGGGATTCCACTGCTGTGCCAAAGGACCTTCGATACGATAGAAAGTGTTGCCATTTTCTTTCCAAGACTCCATATTTTTAGAGTGCGTGTCCCAGAATTGGTCATCCAAAAGATGTAGCCCACTATGCAATAAGTTGACATCATCAAGGACTTGGTCATTATAATAATCTTCAGCAGGGATACCTAAAATGCCCGCTTTAATTCTTAAATTAATGTCTTTTGAGACGATCACGACTTGTTGTTTAAGACGTTTTCGTTGTAGGCCTAGCGCTGTTTCCAACAGTGTATTGTCAACATTATGACCCGGAAGTGAGGCCGGTAGGCAATGCTCAAAATCATCGGTTTGAAAAAAAAGTCGTCCGCTGCTTTTAATTTTATCATTGGATTGATAATTGGTAATGGGGAGTCCTGCAATTAACTGCGCGTGTGTGGCTTCAGACATGAGTTCAACGAGCATGCGGTTGATCTGGCGAACGTTTCGCGCGACCTCTGAGATTCCCGTTTTATGTCGGTCTAACTCTTCGAGAACGACCATAGGCAGGTAGATATCGTTGTCTTCAAAACGATAAAGTGCTGTTGGATCGTGCATGAAAATGTTAGTATCCAGTACGAACAACTTGGGTCCTTTCGGCTGTTGTACCATCCGATATCCTTAATGGGTTGTGAAGTTTTCATTGTGCAAACCAGGACGATTTTCGTCAAGTTTTATTTTGAGTAAGTGAATATGGCTGATAGTGCAACAATTGTAGTCAATAAGCGTGCGCGATTTGAGTACACCATCGAAGATGAGTTCGAAGTAGGCCTTGTGTTAATGGGTTGGGAGGTGAAGAGTTTGCGTGAAGGCAAAATAAATCTTACTGACGCACACGTGATTATTAAACGACAAGAAGCTTGGCTTTTAGGCGCACAAATTCAACCTTTACCGACAGCGGATGTCAATAGTCAGCCGGATGCTTCGCGAACCAGAAAATTATTACTGAAGCGACGCGAATTAAGTCGTCTGATTGGTTTGGTCGAAAGACAAGGTTATACATTAATCCCCTTGTCTTTATACTGGAAGCGTAACAAAATCAAAGCAAAAATTGCGTTAGCAAAAGGGAAAAAACAACATGACAAGCGTGAAACAACGAAAAAACGAGATTGGGAGCGTTCATTGTCACGGTTAATGAAAAAATAGGGAGACGTTATGTGTGGAATCATTGGAGCAGTTTCAAAGCGAGATATTGGCCATGTGTTGATAGAAGGATTAAAACGCTTGGAATATCGTGGCTATGATTCGGCCGGCGTTGTTGTCATTGATCACGATAATCGATTAAAGCGGTTACGTGTTGTTGGCAAAGTACAGGCTTTAGCTGATGCATTAGAAGAAACGGCGTTAGTTGGGCGAACAGGAATAGCGCATACGCGCTGGGCAACACATGGGAAGCCAACTGAGCAGAATGCGCATCCGCATTTGTCTCATAATGAAGTGGCTGTTGTTCATAATGGGATTATTGAAAATCATGATGAGTTACGTTATTACCTAAAAGATATGGGGTATGAGTTTACGTCAGAAACAGATACAGAAGTCGCAGCACATCTTATTCATTTTCATTACCAACAAACACATTCTCTTTTACAGGCGGTACAAGCAACAGTAGCGCAGATGGAAGGTGCCTTTTCATTGGGTGTGGTACATCAACAACATCCGCATGAGGTGATAGCACTTCGTAATGGTAGTCCGTTGGTCGTAGGTTTTGGTGTTGAAGAGCAATTTATCGCTTCAGATGCGATAGCGCTGCGCTCGTTTGCTCAGTCGGTTGCTTATCTTGAGGAGGGGGATAGTGCGCGCATCACATCGCAGCAAGTCGAAATATTTGATAAGCATAATCGTCCAGTGATACGAGAAGCCAAGCCGTTGAATGATGATGCTTATGTCGTGAGTAAAGGGCCCTATCGTCATTTCATGCTGAAGGAAATTTTTGAACAGGGAAAAGTGCTGGCGGATACTCTGGAAGGGCGTGTAGCCAGTTTAGAAGTGATGCGTTCGAGTTTTGGGCAGCATGCATCAGAGGTTTTTGATCGCGTTAAAAATATTCATATCGTTGCGTGTGGTACAAGTTTTCACGCGGGTTTGGTTGCTAAATATTGGCTGGAGTCTTTGGCACAAGTTCCTGTTCATGTCGAGATAGCGAGTGAGTATCGTTATCGAGATGTTGTGATACCTGACGACACTTTATTTATTACGATTTCTCAATCGGGTGAAACGGCAGATACGTTGGCAGCATTGAGTAAAGCGAAATCAAAAAATTATCTGACAAGTCTTGCAATTTGTAATGTCGCGACGAGTACTTTGGTGCGCTCGTCGGAATGTGTATGGTTGACACGGGCGGGCATCGAGATCGGTGTTGCATCAACGAAGGCGTTTACGACACAATTGTGCGGGCTATTGATGCTTTCGGCAGTGTTATGTCAAGATAAGCGCGCGAGTGATATTCTGAAACAATTACAACAGTTGCCTGCACATGTAGAGCGTGTGTTGAAGGTGAATGAAGAAATTGAAAAACTGGTGCCGATTTTTGTGAATAAATCGCATGCGCTTTTTTTAGGGCGTGGTGCTGAATACCCTGTGGCATTGGAAGGTGCCTTGAAACTTAAAGAGATTTCATATATTCATGCAGAGGCGTATCCGGCCGGTGAGTTAAAGCATGGTCCTTTAGCGTTGGTTGATCATAATATGCCCGTAGTTGCTGTTGCACCGAATGATGAATTATTAGATAAATTAAAATCAAATTTGCATGAAGTGAGTGCGAGAGGTGGGCAACTGATTGTGTTTGTAGATGATTCAGAAGCTTGGCAGGCGAATGGTGCGCGTTTGATTAATGTGCCGATGTGTGGGCATTGGATAACACCCATCATCTATACGATTCCGCTACAACTTTTAGCTTATCATGTTGCCGTTGCTAAAGGGACTGATGTGGATCAGCCAAGAAATTTAGCGAAATCAGTTACGGTTGAGTAAAGTCTTACCTTAACCGTATAATAGTGACTGTTTAAGTGCGTTTATTTGAGGGTTAGTATGTCGCAAGGGCAATTATCAGTTGCAGCAGTGGTAGCACTTGAACTTCGTGTTCCTGTGTCGTTTGTAAATCAAGTGATTCAATTGTTAGATGATGGTGCAACAGTACCTTTTATTGCACGTTATCGCAAAGAACAAACAGGCAGTATGACGGACACACAATTGCGACGTTTAACAGAGCGATTGGCTTATTTACGTGATCTGGATGCGCGGCGTAATACGATTCGAGAGACCATTCGTGCATTGGGTGTTTTAACATCATCTTTAGCGCAATTGCTTGATGCTGCAAAAACGAAGACTGAGCTTGAAGATCTTTATTTGCCTTACCGCCCAAAACGGCGCACAAAAGCATCGATTGCTGAAGAAGCCGGTTTACGGCCTCTAGCCGATCAAATTTGGGATGAGCATGCGGTTTGTCCTAGCGTGCTTGCAGAACAATATGTCAATCTTGAGTTAGGTGTGCCAAATAAAGAGGCTGCACTTGAAGGTGCTGCTCATATTTTAATGGAGCGTTTTGCTGAGAATGCCGCTTTAATTAGTGAGATGCGTCAATATTTGTGGGAGCATGGTGTACTGAAGGCTGCTGCGCCTAAACTTAAGCATGCGCCGACGTCGAAATCACAAAAATATGCTGATTATCTTGACTATGCTGAAGCGATTAGGAAAATTCCATCGCATCGCGCGTTGGCTTTATTTAGAGGTCGTCGTGAGCAAGTGGTTCAATTTTCATTGACGGTCCCTGAAGCGCCTTTGTATGGTGAGTTAAGTTTGGCGCGTGCGCTGGATCTTGATGAAAAACGAAGTGATCGAGATGCATGGCTAATGCAAGTAGTACGTGACACGTGGAAATTAAAATTGGCACACAAGCTTGAGTCTGAGTTATTTGCGCGCTTACGTGAATTGGCAGATGATGAAGCGATACATGTGTTTTCACGAAATTTGCGTCATCTACTGCTTGCAGCGCCTGCCGGTCATCATGTCACAATGGGTTTAGATCCGGGAATTCGCACGGGTATTAAAGTTGCGGTGATTGATGTGACGGGCAAAGTATTGAATGATGCAGTTGTGTGTCCTTTTGCGCCACATCATGAATGGGAGGGTGCCATTGCGACATTAGCAAAGTTGGCAGCAAAGCACCAAGTTCATTTTGTGAGTATTGGAAATGGTACAGGCTCGCGTGACACGAGTCGTTTAGTCAAAGATTTAATGAAACGTTATCCTGATATACAGTTGCTACCGGTTTTGGTGAGTGAAGCGGGAGCGTCGGTTTATTCTGCTTCAGAACTAGCATCACAAGAATTAGCTGAGTTAGATGTGACATTGCGTGGTGCGGTATCGATTGCGCGGCGATTACAAGATCCACTCGCAGAGCTTGTAAAAATAGAACCCAAAGCGATTGGTGTTGGGCAATATCAGCATGATGTGAATCCTACACGCTTGCTACATCGTTTACATGATGTGGTTGAAGATTGTGTCAATTTAGTCGGTGTTGATGTGAATACGGCATCTGTGTCACTGTTGACATATGTCTCTGGATTGAATGAAACGCTTGCAAAAAATATCGTCGCTTATCGTGATGAGCATGGTGCATTTCGGCATCGTGCGCAACTTAAAAATGTGCCGCGTATGGGTGAAAAGATCTATGAGCAAGCCGCTGGATTTTTACGTATTATGGATGGTGATAATCCACTTGATGCGACAAGTGTTCACCCCGAAGCTTATGCTGTCGTTGAGCGCATTTTGCAAGATTGCTCGCTATCGCTACAAGAGTTGATGCGTAATACAGAGATATTGAAATCTATTCAGCCAGAGCGTTATTCGGATAAACAGTATGGTTTAATTACGGTTTTGGATGTGCTGCAAGAATTAGAAAAACCGGGACGCGATCCGCGACCTGAATTTAAAACACCACTTTTCCAAGCGGGTGTTGAAGAGATTGGTCATTTAAAATTAGGCATGATTTTAGATGGTGTCGTGAGTAATGTGACGAATTTTGGTGCCTTTGTTGATGTCGGTGTGCATCAGGATGGATTGGTTCATATTTCTACATTAGCGGATCGTTTTGTCAAAAGCCCACATGACGTTGTGAAAACAGGTGATATTGTGCGTGTCAAAGTGACGGAGGTGGATGTTTCGCGTCGCCGTATCGGTTTGAGTATGCGCTTATTAGAGGAGAAGCCTTCGCAGAAGGCTGTTGTGAAGAAAGCGCCGTTGAACGTCGTTGCGGTGAAAGAGAAGCAACCGATTGCACAAGTCAAAAGAAAAGAAAAACCGGAGACCAAACCTTTCAATACGGCAATGGCGGATGCATTAGCTAAATTAAAAGTGAGATAATATGAAGCCTAAAGGTGAGTTAATGATACAAACACTCGCTATGCCGAGTGATACAAATCCTAATGGTGATATTTTTGGTGGTTGGATTGTATCGCAAATGGATTTGGCAGCGGGTGTGTTGGCAAAAAAGATAACGCACGGACGCGCCGCAACCGTTGCGATACATTCGATGTCTTTTCTTTCCCCAGTGCATGTTGGCGATATGATCAGTTGTTATGTTGAGCTTATGAAACAAGGAAACACGTCGCTGACGTTAAGCGTTGAGGTGTGGAGAGAAAGTTTTGCCACGAGTGAAAAAAAGCGTGTGACTGAAGGGGTGTTTGTTTTTGTAGCAATTGATGATAATGGTCGACCAAGACCCTTATGATGACAGAAGATACTGATATCAACACATGGCTCGAGTCTATTGCCGCATCTATTCAAGATAATCAAGAGCCAACGACACATCTTTATAATTGTTTTATTCAGCGTCCAACAAGTGCATTTATGGTTGTGGAAAGGATTGCTGCGATTGATGAGCATGGGATTGATACCCAGCATGCTTATTATTCGGCATGTATTTTTGCGTTGGATGTGTGTGTGGCGCAATTACAAGCAGCGTTTGAAAATGGAAATAAACAAGCTGAGCGAGATCTACATCAGTTGATGGATGGTCTTGCGGCCAAAATTAATGAGAAAACGCACACGTTGCTATTTTGGTTGCCAATTTTAAATGCTTTCTATGATGTGCATGTCGAGCTTAATCCGGCTTTGAAAGCAGCGTATCTTGATTTGGTCGAAGACGATGAAGAGGTTGATGACGGTGTGTCTTATATTAACTCTATTCGTGAGTTAATTCATGAGCTTTCAGATTTGACTGTGTTTGATATTGCAGAACATTTTTTTGCGCAAAGTTATGCGATGCCGCCTGATTTTTTTAGCGATCTATTATTTGATTTGTTTAGTGTTGATGAAGGACAAGAGATTGGATTATTGGCTCTGGTGCATCCTGATTTTGAAGTGCGAGAAGTCGTGGTGGCGACATTGGATGTATTATTGCCCCGGGTGAATCTCAGTCCACTTTCCTTGACGCGCTTAAAAGCGATGTCACATTGGTATCCAGTTTCTTATCAAGAGCAATTTTCCTATTGGATTAAAGAGCAACGTCTTAAAGAAGTGGTGTTTCAGCAAATTAAACCGTCTTATATTGTGAAAATGAGTGCGAGTGAAATCGATGGTGGTGGCGCACAAGGATTATTTTTGCAGATAAGGCGTGGTAGAAAGTATCGGATGTGTGGATTGTTATTGAAGCATGGCTATGGAATTAAAGATGCTTGGGTTACGCCTTATCTATCTTCTGTGGAGATGAAGCAGTATCAACAAGAAGTATTTAATGATGATGTGATGGTGCGGGAAGTGGATATGGATTATTTTAAGAAAATGATTCAGCATTTTCTTGATGAGACGTTAACAAGGTCTCATATGCCAGATTTACATGTTTTAGAGTTACAAGAAGAAATCGGTCAGGTGTTTACGCCAGAGTCCTTGGATGTAGCATCGACCATTGAGGCGTTAGCGGTACAAATTGATCCCTTTACGCCAGAGGTGGTGCAAAAAGCACTGAAGCGTTCTAAGCATTGGTTTCATCAGAAATCATATGCTCACGCGTGGTTTGTTGAAAATGCACAAGTCGATAAACTCGTGAATCGGTATTCAGCGTATGAAGATGGCGTGAAAACATGTCGATATGAGGAAGCGATTCGCGCTGTTTTTGAACATGAGTTTGAGGCGCGTCGCGATCGTTGGTTATTTCATTTTTTGTGGGTCAGTTTGTGGTTAAAGTCCAAAAAGCGTAAAAATTCGAAGTTATGGGAAGAGATTTTTCTAGTGGCTTATGCAATTCACTCTGGT
>JAHFRX010000145.1 GCA_023266075.1 Legionellaceae bacterium
ACCTAATGAACATGACATAATATCTTCCCTAATATTTGGTATCTATTGATAAAATTTAAAGCCTGAGCACTCATGTGCGCGATCTCGTTGGCGGGTATTTGATAACAAATGAAATACTATTTCAACAAAAACTTAAGGCTAATTGGAAGCTCACGCCCACGGACTCGGGCTCGTATTAGATCACTGGTTGTCCAAAGTCCAGTACCTCTGTTCTATAAAAAATTATCCGTTTGATTTGACACCCGTAACGTTATTGGTTACAATTTAGATGTATGTAAAGCGGAATTTTCATGATAAAAACAATAAAGCATAAAGGACTGGGGCGATTTTATCACTCGGGTAGTCTCTCAGGGATACAGGCCCATCATGCAAGACGATTGCAATTAATACTTACACGGCTTGATGCAAGTGCTTGCCCTGAGGATATGGATTTACCAGGATTACACTTACATAAATTGAAGGGGCAGCTTAAAGACTTTTATTCTGTCACAGTGCAAGCAAATTGGCGAATTATTTTCCGATTTAAGAGCGATAATGCTTATGATATCGACTATGTTGATTATCACTAGGGAGGTTAAAAATGTTTAATCCAGCGCATCCAGGTGAGGTTATACGTGAATTATGTATAGAGCCTTTGGGATTGACTGTCACAGAAGCTGCAAAAGCATTAGGCGTTACTCGGAAAACACTTTCAGAGTTACTAAATGGTCATTCTCGTATTAGCCCGGAAATGGCGATCAGGTTGAGTATTGCATTTAAGACATCTGCAGAAAGTTGGATAAATCAACAATCTAAATATGACTTATGGCTTGCAGAAAAAAATCGAAGCCAACTTAAAGTGAAATGTCTTGTGGACCATGCCGCTTAAGACCCGTTAAAATTTCATTGCCAGTTTGGGCTGGATATGCGGTAAAACCCGAGATTGTCTTCTCAAAGCGAATACCGGCAGCTTCTAGCATCCGATGAGCCTCATCAGCGATATAAATATGCGCAGGTGCTGTAGGATGAATGATGTCAAAAAACAAATATCCATCACACGCCTCAGGATTGGTTTTAGGCTGGATTGATGCAGCCATCTTTAACACTGTTTTCGACGAGGGTTGAACCATGGCAGACTCATAACACGTCTCCGTCGTATTTCGAAAACCATAGTAGTCCGGCTCATCAAGTGCAGTTAAGAAAATAGAATTCACATCGAAAAAGATCCACGTTACGTCAGGATACTTCGCTTGCAATAGATCAACGCGTGCTTTGATCATCGCATTATGTTTTTCCGTTAAATCTGTCAAAAAATCAATAGCGTCAAACTCGATAGCGCCTGGTGTACGACCCAAATCTGGAACCGTCATGACCATAAAATACTTTCCACCACGCGCAACCAATCGCTCAAGCTCTTTTTGGATACCATCATTGACCGCAAGCAGCGTTTTTTCTGGATTATCAGGCAAAGCGATGTAATTATTCGAACCCATCCACATCACAAATAACGTTTTGTCATCTGCTTTATCATGATGTGATAACAAGTAACTATCCACCTCACGCTTTAAATTAAACAATGCGCCACTTTCAAAATCATCATCATCATCAGACTCTGAAACTCCCGATCCACCAAAAGCATAGTCTAACAGATACTTATTCGCCTCTTTTCCATAATAACTTTCTGCCAAATTTTCAATCCATACGGGTCCATTCGTAAATCGACCTTGATAGTAAGGTGGCGAAATCGGTAACTGATGCTTCATATACTCATACAAATTACCGTTGTCTGACAAGCTATCACCAAAGACCACAAATTTATTTAGAGTATCAGCATACAAACAACTTGATAAAAACAAGAACAAACATGACAAAAAACATCTCATATACGACCTTGAAAAAATAAATAGTTTTGTAGTTACGCTAAAGCAAGTGGCGTCAATTTCAGTTGTCGTCCACAAACCCAAGCTTTGCAAAGCCCATTGAATACTTCTTTAGGAAGGCCGCTTGGCAATCGTACCGTCGAGTGATCGTCATTAATACGTAGTCCTGTAATAAATCGACTATTCAATCCGGCCTCATTTGCAATTGCACCAACAATATTTCCAGGTTTTACACCATGAACACGGCCGACGTCAATACGGAATGTTTCCTCTGAGGAGCTTCCATATTGATTTGAGCCTCGCTCCATTCTATCGTCTGATTTTCGTTTATTTGGCACTTGGCGTGTGAGAGCCTTCGACTTATCTCGTCTATCATGTCGCTTATCGTCAGAAACAACACGTTGAGCTTTAAACTCAGGTGTCCAAGGTTTGTCTTGATGAACCATCAACGCTAAAGCTGCTGCAACATCAACCGGTGAAACATTCTCTTGCTCAATATACTGCGCCACGATATGTTTATATTCATTAAAATACTGATGATTGAAACGCGCTTGAATATTTGTAATAAAACGCTGCTGTTTTGCTTGAGATACCATCGCATCTGTCGGTACCGACGCTTTGACAATACGTTGACGTGTATGCCTTTCGAGTATTGTCAGCATACGTGATTCTTTAGGCGTCACAAATAAAATTGCAACACCACTACGTCCAGCACGGCCTGTACGACCAATACGATGTACGTAAGTTTCAGAGTCATGCGCCATATCATAGTTAATCACATGTGTTACTCTATCAACATCAAGACCGCGTGCTGCAACATCTGTTGCAACCAAAATATCAATGGCCCCTTGTTTAAATTGACTAATCACGCGCTCACGCAATGCTTGTGTAATATCGCCATGAATTGCCATCGCTCGGTGCTGATGTTGTTGTAATAACGTCGCAATTTCATCGGTACTACTCTTCGTTCGTGTAAACACAATCACGCCCTGCGCCTCTTCTGTCGCTAAAATACGCAATAACGCATCTTGTTTTTGTGCTTGTGTTGCGAAAATAAAGCGTTGCTCAGTCGTTTTTACAGTCGCGGTATCAGCAGCAATTTCAATAGAAACTGGATTGTCCAAATAACGATTTGCAATTTGTCGAATACGATGTGGCATTGTTGCAGAAAAAAGTGCTATTTGTTTTTGATGGGGTAGTTTAGATAAAATAGTTTCGACATCCTCAATAAAACCCATTCTCATCATTTCATCTGCTTCATCCAGAACCAACGTGCGTAAGTCGCCAAGATGTAACGACCCTCTATCCAAATGGTCAAGAATCCTCCCTGGCGTTCCCACAACAATTTCAGTGCCCTCTCTTAATGCTTTTAATTGTGGTCGATAATCCTGGCCGCCACAAAGCACAACAATCTTCGTATGCCTGCGGTGTTTCGATAAAACTTCAAAATGATGGGCGACCTGTATCGCTAGTTCACGCGTCGGTGCGAGTACCAAGACTTGAGGTGTTTTTTGCATCGAATCCAACCGCTCTAATGCTGGAATCGCAAATGCCGCCGTCTTCCCTGTGCCTGTTTGCGCTTGGCCTATTAAATCTCGCCCTTCAAGCAACCAAGGAATTGTCTTTTGTTGAATCGGCGATGGATGGATGAAACCTAAATCCTCGTGTAATGCTTTAAGCGTCGCGTCTGACAATTGTAAGTCAGTAAACGTTGATACCACTCGCTCTGATGGTGTATTGGGCTTTGTCATAATTTACTAGAAATCCATGTTTGTTACAAAAACAGCCCATCATTTTAGCAAATTTTATATCTAAATGCACTCATTTTATTCTTAATTTCGTACGGGACAAAAAAACACTGAAGCCCACGTGCCCATGAGCGTATACGGACTCATCCGTTTTCGTGAGCGTCCAGTACAATAGATGCATCGTGTATTTCCATCAAGACCATCAAAATAACACGATGCTCAATTTCACTCTAGAGTTTCACACTGTCAAACGAGTTTCTTCTTTCGACAACGCCATCTACAATGGCGATGTCAGTTTCATTAGTGTCTGGTAACAACTCTTCTCTATCTTCTGGCTCCGCAAAAAATTTCTGAATATGTGGATATTTTCCAGTAGATTTTTTATCTTGCGTGACCCACTCAAGATCTTGTATGACTTTCAGTGTTCTCTTGCCGCCACCAAAAAGTCCATGTCGCATGATCTGATCAACAGTA